>JANOJW010000414.1:0-2108 GCA_031418955.1 Hyphomicrobiales bacterium
CCACCCCGACGTCGAAGTCGACGTAGCCCGGCAGGGTATGGCGCTCGACCTCGGCTGACGGCGCTCCGAGGACACTCCGACTCGCGATGGGGTAGTGGTACCCCCATCGTTCGGTGGTGCTGCCCACGAAAACATCGAAACGCACGCCGACCTGCCGGGCGACGAAATCAACGACCTCAACCGGGATCTCCTCAGCCGAATCAGGAAACCTGCCCTCCATCTCGAAGAACTTGAGACACAACGCGAACACCGTGACGCGCATGAAGGTGGCCTTGGATGACGGTCCGCCTCGGCGACGTGCTGGTGTTCGCCCGCATCACCGACCTCGCCGTGCTCACCGGGCTGACCACTCCCGCGAATCGTTCAGCCGGTACCGCTGATTTGCTCCACCTCAGGACGAGCTCGCCGCTATCACGCGGCTTCCAAGGGAATCGATCCGCCTGGTGTACCTGGAAGGCGCCGGCTGCTACGGCCGCAACGGCCACGAGGATGCGACGGCCGACGCGGCGCTCATCGCCACGCAGATCGGCAAGCCGGTGCGGGTGCAGTGGTCGCGCGCCGACGAGACGGCCCGCGCGCCCAAGAGCCCGCCGCGCGCCATCGACTTCGAGGCGGGCCTCGACGCACAGGACAACGTGGTGGCATGGAGCGGCGACTTCTACATCGCGCTCAACCATATCGCCGCGTTCAAGCCGCTCGACTTCCCGCTGCTCGCGGCGACCGAGACCGGGCTGCCCAAGCCCGGCAACTGGGTCGGCTTCCTGTTCCAGAACGCGCCGCAGCCCTACGCGGTGCCCAACATCCTCGTCAACACGCACCACATCTCGGAAACCATCTTCCGCTCCTCGCACCTGCGCAGCCCGGGGCGCATCGAGAACAGCTTCGCCAACGAGTCGTTCGCCGACGAGCTGGCCGCCGCAGTCAAGATGGACGCGGCCGAGTTCCGGCTCAAGCACCTGTCCGACCCGCGGGCCGCGGCGGTGATCCGCGCCGCGATGAAGCTCTCCGGCTGGCAGAGCCGCCCCTCGGGCACTCAGGGCACAAGCGGGCCGATCGCCAAGGGACGCGGCATCTCCTACACGCGCTACAACGGCACCATTACGTATGTGGCCGCGGTCGCCGACGTAGAAGTCAACCGCGACACCGGCGAGGTGCGCGTGACGCGCATCTGCATGGGCCATGACTGCGGCCAGATGATCAACCCCGACGGCGTGGCGAACCAGGTCGAGGGCGGCGTGCTGCAGACCGTCAGCCGCACGCTGATGGAAGAGGTGAAGTGGGACCGCACCAAGGTCACCAGCGTCGACTGGGCGAGCTATCCGATCCTGCGCTTCCCCGATGCCCCGCGCGTCGACCTCGAGCTCATTGACCGCCCGGGCGAGCCGTCCTGGGGCGTGGGCGAGCCTTCGGCGGTGGTGATCCCGGCGGCGATCGGCAATGCGGTGTTCGATGCCGTCGGCGCGCGCGTGCGCACCGTGCCGTTCACTCCGGGGCGGGTAAAGGAGGCACTGAAAGAAGCCGAGGCAAAGCGCGCCTAGCTACGGCTTCGTTTCATTGCGGCCCGGCGTTCTGCAGACGGGGGCGAGCTCGATGGTCGATGTCGCCGATGCCAGCCAGACATGCTGTTCCTGCACGGTGAACGTGAGGGACATCGAGCGGGCCGCGAGAGTTTGCAGCGCGGCAGTCTCCTCGCCGGTCAACGTGAGCACGCGCAAGTTGGATTGCCGCGTGAAGGCCGCGGCGTTGTCGCTCCACCAGTTTTCCACTCGTCGCGCGCCATAGGCGAGAACGGCAACCTCGCGCGCGCGACCGCACGCCTTGCGCACGTCTCTCTCGTCCGGCAGCCCGACTTCGATCCACAGGTCGACGGCGCCGGTCGGATCTCGCCGGATGAGGTCGGGTTCGCCTTCCGCGGACAGGCCGCGGCCGAACTCGAGCGCTTCGTCGGAATGCAGTGCAAACGCGAGGAGCCGGACCATCAGCCGCTCCTCGGTTTCCGAAGGGTGGCGCGCGAGCGTGAGCGCGTGGCGGCCGTAGACCTCGCGATCCAGATCGGACACGGAGAGATCGGCCCGGTAAATCGTCGAGCGGAGCGCCACTTACGCTGC
>JANOJW010000415.1:0-2374 GCA_031418955.1 Hyphomicrobiales bacterium
CGATCCGCGCTTCATCAAAGTTAAGCCGACCGTGGTCAATCTTTTGTTTGCATTCGCTATTCTGGGCGGCCTTCTGGTCGGCAAGCCGTTGCTGCGATTGCTGATGGGCGAGGCTCTGAAGCTGACCGATCGAGGCTGGCATCTGCTGTCCATCCGCTTCGGCGTCTACTTCCTCGTAATGGCCGCGCTCAACGAGGTCGTCTGGCGGAACTTCAGCGACCAGGTCTGGGGCGGCTTCAAGTTCGCGATTTTTCCGCTGACTCTGGTGTTCTTCGTTGCTCAGATGCGCCTGATCCAGCAGCACCAACTCGATGCCGGGCGGTCGGACGGTCAATCCAACAGTTCCGGCCAAAGATGAACTGCCGACGGGTGGTGTTTGGGCAGCGGCATGACGCAAACGTCAACGCCAGCGGAAAATGTGATTGGAAGTTCGCTCTGGTAGACTCTATTTTCGTCGAAGCGTAAGTTCAGTTTATCCAGTTCGTATCGGATAGCGTGCCTTTATCGGTGCTCCGCGGATAAGCAGTGGTTGATCTCAAAGATGTCTAGCAAAAAATTGGATCCGTCCAAGCGCGAGAGCATCGCGGGCCGGCTGGACCGTTCGCCCATTCATCTCTTGCATCGCGCCAGCCAATGCGCGGGCGACATTTTCGGCATGGAGATCGGGGCGACGGACATCACGCCGCGGCAGTACGCCGTGCTGACCGCTGTATCCCTGAACGAAGGTCTCAGCCAGACGGATCTGGTTGATTTGACGGGGGTTGACCGTTCGACCCTCGCCGACATCGTGCGGCGTATGCTCAAGAAAGGGTTGCTGCAGCGCCGACGGACGAAAGAGGACGCCCGCGCCTACGCCGTGAAGCTCACGGAGGAAGGCTGGAGGGTGCTGCGCGCGGCGGAGCCGATCATCAAGCGCGTCGATGATCGCTTGCTGTCTGTGCTGACGCAGAAACAGCGCGACCAGTTCCTCTCGGATCTCGCCGCCGTCATCCATGCGCTCAGCCAACCCGCGAACGTGGCGAAGCGGTCCTGATTGCGGACCGCACTCAGTCCCGCAACCGCCGACACGCATTTGGCCCGCTCGCGCCGATACAGCCGATACAATCGCGCCGAGGGGGCCGCGGCTGGCCGTTTGACTCCGAAGCCTGGGACCGTCACGCTCCGCTCGAACCGTCGTTGCGGAGCGCGCCCATGCCCATGCAGTCGATCATCGGCCTCGATCATGTCGTCGTACTGGTGCGCGACCTTGCCGAGGGCCAACGGCGCTGGGAGCAGCTTGGATTTACAGTTGCCCCGGTCGGCATGCACTCGGCCAGCATGGGCACCGCCAACCATACGATCATGCTCGGCGATGACTACATCGAGCTGATCGCAGTGGTCGCCGAGACCGAGCGCAATCTGCCGAGCCGCGAATTCCTGGCGCGGCGTGGCGAGGGTATCGAGCGTGCGGCCTTCACCGGCACCAACGCCGACGACGGCGTCGCGGAGTTGAAGGCGCGCGGGTTTGCAGCACTCGGCCCCTATGATTTCAGCCGGCCGGTCGACATGCCGAACGGGACGAAGACCGCGGCGAGCTTCCGCACCATCCTGTGGCCGGTCGAGGAGCGGCCGGGCGGCTTGCGCATTTTCGCCTGCCAGCACCTGACCCGCGACGCCGTGTGGTTTCCCGAGCTGCAGCGGCATGCCAACACGGCCGTGCGGCTCGATCGCATCGAGATGCTGTCGAAAGACCCCAAGGCTGCCGCGGCCCACATGGGCCGGCTGATCGACCGGCCGGCCGAGACGCTTGCCGACGGCGCGCGGCGGGTGCAGACCGGCGCCAACCGCGCAGACTTCGTGTTCCTCGATCGCGCGACGCTGGAGAAGCGCCATGCGGGCTTAGACCTCGCCGGCATTCCGGCTGAGGGCGCAATGACCATCGCGGTGAAGGTGGCCGACCTCGCCCGGGCCGCGAAAGCCGTCGGTACGCGTGCCGCCGTCGCCGACGCCCGCGTGGTCAAGGTCGCCCCGCGCGACGCCAACGGTGTCATCCTCGAGCTGTCGCAGGCCTGACTGGGCTCGCCCACATCAGCCGTTCGTTAACTTCGGAGCGGCAACGGTTCTCCCACACACTCCGGGAGGGCCGATGTCCGCTCGTCTCGCTGCACTTGCCGCATTCGTCGTCGTCGCACAATCCGCGGCGGCACAGGACAAGCTCGGTGTCGCGGCCTGCGTCGACTTCCTCGCCAGGTACGAGGCCTGCGTCGCAAAGATGCCGGCCAGCGTGCAGCAGGTCGCCAAGCCCGGCATCGAGCAGATGCGCGCCACCTGGAAGGGCCTCGCCGCCAACCCGCAGGCCGTGGCAGACCTCTCCGACAAATGCAGTCAGTTGGGC
>JANOJW010000416.1:0-4006 GCA_031418955.1 Hyphomicrobiales bacterium
AATAGCTTCGGTCATGACGGCGGCGAATCCGGCGGAAGACGCGCACGCGCTGCTTCGACACCAGAACGTTAAGCCAATCCAACGGCTTCGTCGCCGTTCATCGAGTCGCATGGAAAGTTAGGGCGAATAAAACGGGCTAGCACCCCTTTGAACTCTCGGCTGACCGCGTTAGTCGAGTGGCACGTATCGGCACGTGTGCGCGAACGCAAAAATGCCGGGCGTGGGGCCCGGCATTCTGAAGGTTCTGAGATGTGCCGCGATCAGCGCTTCGAGAACTGGAAGCTGCGGCGGGCTTTCATGCGGCCGTACTTCTTGCGCTCGACGATGCGGCTGTCGCGGGTGAGGAAGCCGCCCTTCTTGAGCACCGGGCGTAGCTCGGGCTCGAAGTAGGTGAGCGCCTTCGAGATGCCGTGACGGACGGCGCCGGCCTGACCCGAGAGGCCGCCGCCCTTGACGGTGGCCTTGACGTCGAGCTGGTCGAGGCGCTTCGACGTCTCGAGCGGCTGCTTCAGCAGCATCTGCAGCACGGGACGCGCGAAGTAGGCGGTGAAGTCCTTGTCGTTGATCGTGATCTTGCCGCTGCCGCGCTTCACCCAGACGCGGGCGACGGCGTTCTTGCGCTTGCCGGTGGCGTAGGCGCGGCCCTTGGCGTCGAGCTTCTGCAGGTAGACGGGAGCGCCAGGCGTCGCCGTAGCAACAACACCGCCCTCGCCCGTCAGGGCGCCGAGGTCGGAGAGCGTCTTCGTCGGTTCCATCGCCATGATCAGGCCCTCACATTCTTGCGGTTCATGATGGCAACGTCGACCTTGGCCGGGTTTTGCGCCTCGTGCGGATGCTCGGACCCGGCATAGACGCGCAGGTGGGTCATCAGGAGGCGGTGCTGGGGGCCGCGGGCAAGCATGCGCTCGACGGCCTTCTCGATCACGCGGCCGGGGAACTTGCCTTCGAGGATCTGGCGCGGCGTGCGGGACTTGATGCCGCCCGGATAGCCGGTGTGCCACTGGTACTTCTTGTCCTCGTACTTCTTGCCGGTGAACACCACCTTGGCGGCGTTGATGACGATGACGTTGTCGCCCATGTCCACATGCGGCGTGTAGGTCGGCTTGTGCTTGCCCTTGAGGCGGGTCGCGATGATCGTGGCGAGACGGCCGACAACGAGGCCTTCCGCATCGATCACGATCCATTTCTTTTCGACCTCGCCGGGCTTGGCGTTGTAGGTCTTCATGGGACTTTCGGCTCCTGGTGAGGCGGGCGGCTCCTGATGAGCCGGTATCGTGAACCGGCCGCTGCTCGCGCATTGGGGCGGAAATGACCCGCGAGCGGTGTTTAGTGTCTCGGGCGAGGCCGGTCAATAGGCGTTTCGATGCGAAGCGCTGAAATATTCTTTTGATTTCAATAGATTATGCACGCGGTAGCAGATTACCCAAATTGTGGTTTTATCTTACCTCACGAACGGGGCAGGGCGTAGGAGCCGGTGGCGTGGGCGATGACGTCGTCGCGGCCGAAGCTGAACAGGCTCACCTCCGCATAGGCGAGGCGGCGGCCGATGCGGATCAGGCGGCCCTCGCCGATCATGTCCACCGGCTCGGGACGTAACAGGAAGTTGATGTTGAGGTTCGCCGTGACTGCGGCTATTGCCGGCTCACCGAGGTTCGCGATGAGTGCCGCATAGATCGCGAAATCGGCGAGCGTGAACATGGCCGGGCCGGAAATCGTACCGCCGGGCCTGATCGTGCTCGGCACTGCCGACATCCGCACGCGGGCAGCTCGGAGCCCGACGGCTTCGACGTGGATCCAACGTCCATTCGCGTGAATGCCCGGAAACGTCTCGTCGATCAGACGCGATACGACATCGACAGTCAGAACAGTGTGCGGTTTCGTCTCGATTGACATTCTCAATTCAGTCCCACTTTGCGACCATGATAGAGCCCGAGTCGATCCGCTCTATAGCCGAACGGGCCAGACCAGGGAAACCGGAGGACACACCACAATGACCTTGAAGCGCACACTGATGGCGATGGCATTGACCCTTGCTGGATTGGGTCTGTTCGGCATGGCCAGCACGCCGTCGCTGGCGGCCGACGAGCCGTTCAAGCAGCTGAAGCTCGAAGAGAAGATGATCAAGGGCTTCATCGGCGCCCAGAAGGACATGGCAGAGCTCGCCCAGAAGAGCCCGCCGCCGCAAGACGGCAAGCCCGATCCGAAGATCCAGGCCGAGCTCGAGGCGATCGCCAAGAAGCACGGCTTTGCGAGCTTCGCCGAGTTCGACGACGTGGCGTTCAACATCTCGATCGTAATGGGCGGCCTCGATCCGCAGACCGGCGGTTTCACAGACCCGATCACCGCGATCAAGAAAGAGATCGAGGACATCACCGCCGACAAGTCGATCCCTGAGAAGGAAAAGACCCAGATGCTGGCGGAGCTCAACGAGGCGCTGAAGCAGACGCCGCCGCTCAAGTTCCCCGAGAACGTGGATCTCGTGAAGAAGTTCCGCGGCGACATCGAGAAGGTGCTGCAGTAAGATCGGATTGTAGGGTGCAATAGTCCCTTTCTTAAGGGGCGTATTGCACCGAGCGGAGTGAAGCGGCGCAATACGGCCAAGTGCAGAGACCTATTGCGCCCTACGACCTCTCAACCACAGAGCGAGCGACAATTCGGAGGCCCGGAATGACGGCAACGCAGGCACCAGCCAAAGCGGCGCCGCCGACCGGGCCACTGCTTTTGGAGGAGCGCGACGGCGGCGTCGCCATTTTGACCCTCAACCGCCCGGCGCAACGCAACAGCCTCTCCGAGGGCTTGATCTCGGCGTTGCAAGGCGCGATCGACCGCCTGTCTCTCGATCCCGGGATCAAAGCCGTGGTGATCGCTGGCAATGGTCCAGCGTTCTCATCGGGGCATGACCTGAAGGAGCTGACGGCGCGGCGGGCCGATGCGGACGGCGGCCGAGCCTACTATGCGCACATGATGGAGATCTGCGCGCGCATGATGCAATCGATCGTGCGGTCGCCCAAGCCCTTCATTGCGGCGGTGGAGGGCGTCGCGTCGGCGGCCGGATGCCAGCTCGTCGCGACGTGCGACCTCGCCATCGCGGGGGCCGCCGCGCGGTTTGCGACGCCGGGCGTCAACATCGGGCTGTTCTGCTCGACGCCGATGGTGGCGCTGTCGCGGAACGTGTCGCGCAAGCGGGCGATGGAGATGCTGCTGCTCGGCGATATGCTCGCGGCGACGGACGCGGCCGACTACGGGCTCGTCAATCGCGTGGTGGCGGCTGGATCGGCAAGGCCTGAGGCAATGGCGATGGCCGCGCTGATCGCATCAAAATCATCGGCGACAGTGGCGATCGGCAAACAGGCGTTCTACGCCCAGCTCGAGGTGCCGTTGGCCGAGGCCTACGCACAGGCCGCCGACGTGATGGTGCGCAACATGATGTTTGCGGACGCAGCCGAGGGCATCGGCGCATTCATCGACAAGCGTTCGCCGACGTGGACGGGGTGCTGATGGCTGCGGCAACTGTCTCGACTGCGATGCAGCCGCGGATTTCGCTGGTGACGCTCGGCGTTGCCGATCTCGCGCGGGCACGGCGCTTCTACCAGGCGCTGCTCGGTATCGCGCCGTCGACGGCCAGCGCTGAGACCGTGGTGTTCTTCCAGCTCGGCGGCATGGCGCTGTCGCTCTATGGGCGGGCCGCGCTGGCGGAGGATGCGCAGGTGTCCGACAGCCCGCCTGGCTTTGCGGGCGTGACGCTCGCCCACAACGTGCGCAGCGAGGCTGAGGTCGATCAAGTTCTGGCGCATGCGGTGTCCTGTGGCGCTCGACTGGTGAAACCCGGGCAAAAGGTATTCTGGGGCGGGTACTCGGGATACTTCGCCGATCCGGACGAGCATCTGTGGGAAGTGGCGCACAATCCGTACTTTCCGATGGATGACATGGGGCGGTTATCGTTGCCTTAGAGCCTGTCTCGGAGGTTTTCGTGTGGTTTCATTGCGCTCGAAGGGTCCAGATGGCA
>JANOJW010000417.1:0-2649 GCA_031418955.1 Hyphomicrobiales bacterium
TCGTGAGACAGTTCGGTCCCTATCTGCCGTGGGTGTTGGAGAATTGAGAGGATCTAACTCTAGTACGAGAGGACCGAGTTGGACGCACCTCTGGTGGACCTGTTGTCGCGCCAGCGGCACAGCAGGGTAGCTATGTGCGGAAAAGATAACCGCTGAAGGCATCTAAGCGGGAAACTTACCTCGAAACAAGTTCTCCCTTGAGAGCCGTGGAAGACCACCACGTTGATAGGCCGGGTGTGGAAGCGCCGCAAGGCGTGCAGCTTACCGGTACTAATAGCTCGATTGGCTTGGTTGCTCTCATTAAGCAATGCTCACCCCGAGAGCGGGACTGCACCACCCACTGGTGCATGAGCGAAACAGAAAGACCAGAAGTCTCACACATCTTTGCTGACCTGGTGGCTATGGCGGGGTGGCTGCACCCGATCCCATTCCGAACTCGGCCGTGAAACGCCCCAGCGCCGATGGTACTTCGTCTTAAGACGCGGGAGAGTAGGTCGTCGCCAGGTTTGCCAAGATGTGTGGGACTGAAAGTTCGCCTTCAGATGCTCTTACGCATCCGGCGAAAGTCGAGATCTCCTCATCGATGATCAACAAACGGCGTCGCTGCTCTGCAGTGGCGCCGTTTGTATTTTTGGTTCGCGTTCTTGCGGTGACGATCACGCTTCCAGCATCCAGTCGATCGATCGGATCGGACGCCCTGTCGAGCTGGGCCGCCGTGCGGCCTCGGGGTGCCTCTCCGACGGCACTGTCCGTGTTGCTAAAGCTTTACCCGGTCGAGCGAGGACAGAAGCGCTTGCGCACTTGCCAGCGTTTGCTGCCGGCGATCTTCGCTGAGCCGATCCCACGTCCGGTACATCTGGGCCATCCGCGGATTGCCGGAAAGCTTGTCTCGGTGCCGGTCGAGGAAAGCCCAATACAACGGATTGAACGGGCATGCGCCCACCCCGTGGGGCTTCTTCACGTCGTAGCGGCAGCCCCTGCAGTGGTTCGACATACGATTGATATAGGCGCCGGAAGCCACATAGGGTTTCGAGGCGAGCAGCCCCCATCGCCGAACTGGCTCATGCCGAGTGTGTTGGGCAGCTCGACCCACTCGAAGGCATCCGCATAAACGAGCAGGTACCACTCGTGCAGCGCCTGCGGTGACACACCCGCCAGCAGCGCGAAGTTTCCCGTCAGCATGAGGCGCTGGATGTGGTGGGCGTAGGCTTCGCGCTTGGTCTGGCCGATGGCCGCCCGCAGGCAGGCCATGTCCGTGTCCCCGGTCCAGTAGAACTCCGGCACCGGTCGCATGTGGGCGAAATAGTTCTGCTCGATATACGCGGGCATCCGGAGCCAGTAGATGCCGCGCACGTACTCACGCCATCCGATGATCTGCCGGATGTAGCCCTCCGCGGCGTTGAGCGGCACGCGACCTGCGCGATAGGCCGCCTCGACGCGCCGGCACACTTCAAGCGGATCGAGCAGGCCGACGTTGATGTAGATCGACAGCACCGAGTGATAGACGAAGTCTTCGCCCTCGAGCATCGCATCCTGGAAGTCACCGAAGCGCGGCAGCGTGGTCTCGACGAAATGCTCGAGTGCGGCGTGCGCGTGGTCCCGCGTGACGCCGAACCAGAACGGCTCGAGATCGCCAAAGTGCGTGGAAAAGCGCCGGGCCACCAGATCGATGACGTCGCGCGTGATCGCATCCGGCTCGAAGCGAAGCGGACGCGGCATGAACAGATCGTCCTGTGCGGGCCGGCGGTTCTCCTGGTCGAAGTTCCATTGGCCGCCCACGGGATCGTCGCCGTGCATGAGCAGCCCGGTCCGGCGACGCATGTCGCGGTAGAAGTACTCCATGCGCAGCTGTTTGCGGCCTTTGGCCCAAGCGGCGAAGTCCTCGGTCGAACAGATGAACCGGTTATCTTCCAGCAGATCGACAGGAATTCCGAGCCTGGATGACCATCCCCGCATCTCGTCGAGCGCCCGCCACTTGCCGGGTGCGGTGACGACCACGCGTTGCGCCGTGTGACGGGTCACCGCGAGCTCGATCTCGCTCGTGAAACTGCCCGCCGCTCCCGTCTGCTCGAGCGTGCGGTAATCCACCGTCCAGCCGTCGGCGCGCAGTTCGTCGGCGAAGTGGCGCATCGCCGAGAAGATGAAGGCGAGCTTCTTCTTGTGGTAGGGCACATACGTCGCCTCGTTCCACACCTCGCACAGCAACACGACGTCCAGCACTTTGTCCGCGTCGCGCAGCGACGACATGGCCGGGGTCAACTGGTCGCCAAGGATGAGAACGAGGTGTCGTGTCATTCGGAGGACGCGGCGTCACGAGCAGCCTTTCCACGACGACAGCGCTCCGAGCAGTAGCGGACGCTGTCCCAGTCACGTTCCCATTTCTTGCGCCAAGTGAATGGACGCCCGCAGGTCGCGCAGGACTTCTGCTGCAGGCTGGCTTTCGAGCGGCGCCTCGATGGAGTGTTCGTCTGGCCTGATGTCATAGGCCGAAGCTAGCCGATTTATGGCCCAGCCGACAGAGCGCCGCGCCGTCGCTCGTGTTCTGCGCCCGACGAAAACGGATCACGTCTCGTCACCCCGGCGACGGCCGTCGCATTTGCGTGACTTTCATTCCGAACGCCCTGCCTGGACTCCCTCCCCCCTTGCGGG
>JANOJW010000418.1:0-10012 GCA_031418955.1 Hyphomicrobiales bacterium
GGCCGAGATACATGACCGCGATGCGGTGCGAGATGTGCTCGACCACCGCCAGGTTGTGGCTGATGAACAGGTATGAGAGCCCGAGCTCCTTCTGCAGGTCCATCAAGAGGTTGATCACCTGCGCCTGGATCGACACGTCGAGCGCGGAGACCGGCTCGTCGCCGATGATCAGCTTCGGGTTCAGTGCAAGCGCGCGCGCGATGCCGAGCCGCTGGCGCTGGCCGCCCGAGAACTGGTGCGGGAAGTTGTCCATCTGCTGGGGCCGCAGACCCACACGGCCGAACAGCTCGGCAACCTTCACGCGCCGCTCCTCCTTGCTGCCCTTGTCATGGACGAGCAACGGCTCGCCGACGATTTCAGCCGCCGACATGCGCGGGTCGAGCGAGGAAAACGGATCCTGGAAGATGATCTGCATCTCGCGGCGGAACGGACGCAGCTCGGCCTTGGTGAGCTTGGAGACGTCCTTGCCCTCGAGCAGGATCTCGCCGCTGGTCGGCTCGACGAGGCGCAAGAGCGCGCGTCCGACCGTGGTCTTGCCGCAGCCTGACTCGCCGACGAGGCCCAGCGTCTCGCCCTTGTTGATCGTGAAGCTGACGCCGTCGACCGCGTAGACCTGTCCGACCGTCTTGCGCAGCAGGCCTTTCTTGACGGGGAAGTGCTTCTTGAGATTGCGCACCTCGAGCACGACGTTGGGGTTGTCGCCGGCAGACGCGCGTGCGGCTCCATACTTCGCGGTCGAGGCAGCGCTGCGGCCGGCGTCGACAGGCACCGTGCCATGGGCGACGACCGGCGATGCGATCGCTGCCGGCGGCGGTGCTACGGCGTGTGCTGCGCCATTCAGGTGTGGCGAGAGGAGGGTCGTGGCGCCGTTGGCCTGCACGGCCGCTGCATGTAGGGCCGCCGGCTGTACCGGCATCGCATGCCCGTTGGTGGTCACGACGGGGCGTGCGCCCGATGTGGACGCGACCGCCGAGCCCGTGCCCGTCACCGGCGCGATCGGCATATCGTGGTCGATGCGCTCAGCCATGGTTGCGGCCTCCCGAAACGGCGTCCGAGCGCCAGCAGGCCGCCCAGTGGCCGGGCGATTTCTCTAGGTAGGGCGGATACTCCGACTGGCACTTGTCCTCGGCCAGCGGGCAGCGGGGGGCGAACGCGCAGCCTTTTGGCAGCGAGGTGAGGGCTGGCACGATACCCGGGATCTCCTGCAGCCTTGGCGCTGCCTCCTCGACGCCGCGCATCAGGTCGAGCCGCGGGATCGAGTTCAACAGGCCCTTCGTGTAGGGGTGAAGGGGATTACCGAACAGCTCGACGACCCCCGCCTCCTCCACCTTGCGGCCGGCGTACATCACGATCACCCGTTCGGCCGTCTCGGCGACGACGCCGAGATCGTGCGTGATCAGGATGACGGCGGTGCCGAGCGTCTTCTGCAGGTTGACGATCAGGTCGAGGATCTGCGCCTGGATCGTCACGTCGAGCGCGGTCGTCGGCTCGTCGGCGATCAGCACCTTGGGACTGCAGGCGAGCGCGATGGCGATCATGGCGCGTTGGCGCATGCCGCCCGAAAGCTGGTGGGGGTACTCCTTGACGCGCTGCTCGGGCACCGGAATGCGCACGATCCGGAGCATGTCCTCGGCCTTCTTCAGTGCTTCGGCCTTGGATACGCTCTGGTGCAGCCGCACCACCTCCGCGATCTGGTCGCCGATGGTCATCACCGGGTTCAGCGACGTCATCGGCTCCTGGAAGATCATCGAGATGTCGTTGCCGCGCACCCGACGCATCTCTTCTTCGGAGAGGTCGATGAGGTTACGCCCGTCGAGCGTGATCGAGCCGCCGACGATGCGGCCCGGCGGATCGGGGATCAGACGCAGCAGCGACAGCGCCGTGATGCTTTTGCCGCAGCCCGATTCGCCGACGATCGCCAGCGTCTCGCCCCGCTTCAGCTGGAACGAGACTCCGTCGACGGCCTTCACCAGACCCTGTCGGGTGAAGAAGTAGGTTTGCAGGTTCACCACGTCGAGCAGGACGTCACCGGCCGGCGCCTTGGTCGGAGCCGCAGCGGTTGAAGGGCTGAGCGTTGGGGCGGTCGTTGCGGTCACCAGGGGAGGCTCCTCTAGAATGGCTCAGGTGCGCTGGCGCGGGTCGAGCATGTCGCGCACGGCGTCGCCGAGCAGGTTGGAGCCGAACACCGCCAGGCTGATGGCGATGCCGGGGAAGATCACGAGCCAGGGCGCGGTGCGCACGTACTCGGCCGCCGACTCAGACAGCATGCGGCCCCACGACGGGTGCGGCTCGGGGATGCCAAGACCCAGGAACGACAGTGACGCTTCCGTCAGGATCGCCGAGCCGAGCTTCGCGGTGCCGAGCACGATCAAGGGCGCCATGGTGTTGGGCAGCACGTGGCGGAAGGCGATCTGGATCTCCGTCATGCCGACGGCGCGGGCGGCCTCGACATAGGGCATTTCGCGCAGCTGCAGCGTGTTCGAGCGGATCACCCGCGCCACACTGGGGATCGTGGGAATGGCGATGGCGATGATGGTGTTGGTCATCGAAGGGCCGAGTGAGGCTGCCATCACCAGCGCCATGACCAGCAGCGGCAGCGACTGCATGATGTCGCTCAGGCGCTGCACGATGAGGTCATACCAACCGCCGAAGTAGCCCGAGGTCAGCCCGACGATGACGCCGAGCAGGCAACCGAGCACTGTCGAGCCGATGCCGACGATCAGCGAGATGCGCGCGCCGTAGATGATGCGCGCCCACATGTCCCGGCCCATGAAGTCGGCGCCGAGCAGGTGCGCGCCGCCGGGCTTGGCCAGCGAGGATCGCGCATTGGTCGACGTCGGGTCGTAGCCGGTCAGCAGCGGCGCGAAGAGCGCGATCAACACGAACAGGATGCAGATCACGCCGCCCGCCGCGCCCAGCGGATAGCGCCGGCAGAAATACTTGAACGAACTCCACGTGCCCGTGACGTTGGCGCCGGCCTTGTTGAGCTCGGCATTATGATCGATGACGGCCATGGATATCTCCTGCCGGTCAGGCTGCAACAGCACTGCGGCGGCTCCGGGGCCACCGTAGCGCCCGTTCAATCGTATTTGATGCGCGGATCGAGGAACGCATAGGCCATGTCCGTCAGGAAGTTGATCACCACCGTGACCAGCGCGATGAACATGACGAGGTTTTGCACGATCGGGTAGTCGCGCCAGCGGATCGCCTCGACCAGGAAGCGGGCCACGCCCGGAATGTTGAACACCGTCTCGGTAACGATCAGGCCGCCGATCAGAAAGGCCGCTTCGATGCTGATGATGGTGATCACCGGCAGCACCGCGTTGCGCAGCGCGTGATTGTAATTGACCGTGTTCTTGGAGGCGCCCTTCGAGCGGGCCGTGCGGATGTAGTCCTGCCGCAGCACCTCGAGCATCGAGGAGCGCGTCAGCCGCATGATCAGCGACGACGCGCGGAAGCCGACCGCGGCCGCGGGGATCGCCAGCAGGCCGATCTCCTGCCAGAAGCCGGTGGGCGCCCTCGAGTAGATCGGGATCCAGCCAAAATAGTTGACGAAGAACATCAGGATCAGCAGGCCGAGCCAGAACGACGGCAGCGACAGGCCCGAGAGGCTGACCACGCGCAGGAAATAATCGAGCGCGGTGTTCTGGCGGACGGCCGAGATGACGCCCAGCGGCACGCCCAGCAGCACCGAGAAGAACAGTGCCAGCCCGGCGAGCTTGGCGGTGATCGGCAGTCGCGGCGCGATCTCGTCCCAGGCTGGCTTCTCGGACACGTAGGCGTAGCCGAGATCCCCGCGCAGCAGGCCGCTGATCCACTGCCAGTATTGCCAGATATAGGGCTTGTCGAGTCCGAGCTCGACCTCGATCTTCTTCTTCTCGGCCGGGTTCACGAGGCCCGCCGACTCGAACAGGATGTCGGCGATGTTGCCGTGCAAGAACACACGCAACAGCAGGAAGATCAGCACCGACATGCCGAATAGGGTCAGCAGCATCAGTGCGAAACGACGAAGGATATAGACGCCCAACGCTCGTACTCCTCAGGCCGTCTGCTTCCGGGCTCGCGGCGCCGATTGCCGCGACCCGCCAATTCCTTCGATACATGACCTGCGGCACGATTGCGGGCGCCGCAGGCCAATGGATCGGGTCCTCACTTGTCGAGCCACGTGTCCTCGAACCGCCAGTTGCCGTAGATGCTGTTGGCGTGCTGGACGAAGCCCTTGACGTGCGGATGCCAGCAGGTGGTCTCGCGGGGATGGAAGATGACCGGGCGGGCGAGATCGTCGTTCAGGATCTTCTCGATATTCCAGACCAGCCGCTTGCGCTTTTCCTTGTCGAGTTCCTGCGACTGCTGGTCGATCAGCTTGTCGACCTCCAGATTGCAGTACTGGGTGTAGTTGCGCTCCGACTTGCAGGCGTAGTTCTCGTAGAGCACGGGATCGGGATCATCGACCGACATGCCGGTCAGGTTGAGGCCGATCGCATAGTCCTTGCGAGCAGCCTTGGCGTGCCAGATGGTAGAATCGACCACCTCGAGCTCGGCCTCGACGTAGATCTTCTTCAGCTGGTCGATCAGCACCACCGCCGGATCCCGGTACTGCGGGATGTTGCGGGTCGAGACCTTGGTTTTCAGCGTGTTCGACGCGCTGTAGCCGAGCTTCTCCATGATCTTCTTGGCCTCGGCGAGGTTCGCCTCGACGTTGCCGTACCCCGTCATCTTGGCGAGCTCTTCGGGCGGCATGCCCCACTGGCCTTCTGGCGCGGGGAGCATGTTGGCGCCCATCACCGCATGGCCCTCGGTCAGAATGTCGATGAACGCTTGGCGGTCGAGCGAGAGGGCGAGTGCGCGGCGCAAGTCGGGATTGTTGAACGGCGGCGACTCGCGATTGATGATCAGGTTGCGGTGCACGTAGACCGGCGCCGTGTCGCAGACCGCGTTCGGGGAATTCGCCTTCACGTCCTTCAGCAGTGTGTGGGTGATGTCCATCTGGAAGGTCATGTCGAATTCACCAGCCTGGAAGGCCAGCAGCCGCGTCGACCGGTTCGGGATGATGCGCATCTCGACCTCGTCGAGATAGGGCTTGCCTTTCTTCCAGTAGTCCGGGTTCTTGACGAGGCGAATAGACTCGTTGGCCTTGAACTCGGCGAACTTGAACGGCCCCGTGCCGATCGGCTTCGTGCGCATGTCGCGCGACGACACGTGGCAGGGGTAGACCGGCGAGTAGCCCGACGCCAGCATCGGCAGCAGCGCGGGCTGCGCGCGGCCGAGCACGAACGTCGCCTCGAAGTCGCCCTTCAGCTCGACGTCCGTGACGTTCTGGTACCAGATCGAGCGTGGGTTCTTGCGGAACGCGTCCTTGTCCTTGCCCGTCAGCTTGTCGAACGTGCACTTGACGTCCTTGGCCGTGAACGGTTGGCCGTCGTGCCACTTGACGCCCTGGCGCAGCTTGAACGTCAGCCGCGTGTACTCCTTGTTCCATTCCCAGCTCTCGGCCAGGTCCGGAACGATCGTCTCCAGCGAGTTGATGCGCTTGGTCTGATCGTAGATCACGAGGTTGTTGTAGACCGCCATGAACGGCAGGTTGGTGGAAACCGTCGCCTCCTCGTGCACCGACGCGCTCGGCGGATTGTCGCGATGATAGATCCGCAGCGTTCCACCGGATTTCGGCGTCTGGGCGAAGCTTGGAGCCACAGCCCCCCACGCGAGGGTGAGGGCTGCAACCGCGAGCAAAAGTCGATTAATCGGCAATGGTGCCTCCTCGAGTGCTTTCCATGAGCGGCAACGTTGCCTTGCCCTTGATCGTCATCAGACACTGTCGGCCATGACGGCTTACTTGTCGAGCCAGATGTCCTCGAACCGGTAGCCATTGTAGATCGAGTTGGTATGCAGCACGATCCCCTTCACGGCCGGCTGCCAGCAGGTGCCGAAGGTGTTGTAGGAGATCACCGGCCGGGCGACGTCCAGAATGAGCTTGCGCTCGATCTCCCAGACCATCTGCTTGCGCTTGGCTGTGTCGGTCTCGCGGGACTGCGCGAAGATCAGGTCGTCGACCTCCTTGTTGCAGTACTGGGTGTAGTTGCGCTCCGACTTGCAGGTGTAGTTCTCGACGAGGCCGGCATCCGGATTGTCGACGCCGACGCCGGTCAGATTGAGGCCGATCGAGTATTCCTTGCGGGTGACTTTGGCGTGCCAGATCGAGCTGTCGATCACCTCGAGTTCGCCGTCGATGTGAATGGACTTCAACTGGTCGATCAGGATGACGGCTGGATCGCGGTATTGGGTGATATCTCGCGTCGACACCTTGAGCTTCAGCGGCTTGTCCTTGGAGTAGCCCTTCTCCTCCATGATCTTGCGTGCGTCCGCGCGATCCTGCTCGGTGCGCTTGGGATCGTAGCCCGGCAGCTTGGCGAGTTCGGCTGCCGGCAGGCTCCACAGCCCGTCGGGCGGCGGCAACTGGGCGCCACCCATGGCGTCCTTGCCCTCGCTGAGAATCGCGATGAAGGCGGCACGATCGAGCGCCATCGCCGCGGCGAGCCGGATCTTTGCGTCGTTGAACGGGGGGGCGTCGCGATTGACGATCAGGTTGATCGACACGTTGGTCGGCCGCATCTGGCATGTGGCGTTCGGCGACTTGGCGGCCATGTCCTTCATGAGCTGCACGGAAAGGTCGTCCGGCCAGGTCAGGTCGAACTCGCCGGCCTGGAACGCCAGCACGCGGGTCGAGCGGTTGGAGATGACCCGCCAGTCGATGGCGTCGAGGTGCGGCTTACCCTTCTTCCAGTAGTCGGGATTTTTCACGAGCCCGATCGACTCGTTGCGCTTCCACTCGGCGAACTTGAACGGGCCGGTGCCGATCGGCGCTGTGCGCATGACTTGCGAGGTGACGTGGCAGGGATAGACCGGAGAGTAGCCGGAGGCGAGCAAATGCGGAAACGACGGTTGCGGCGCCTTGAGGACGAAGGTCGCCTCCAGGTCGCCGTTGGTCGTGACACTGTCGAGGTTGTGGTACCAGACCTGGCGCGGGTTCTTGCGGAACGCGTCCTTGTCCTTGCCCAGGATCTTGTTCCAGGTGCACTCGACGTCTTTTGCGGTGAATGGCTTGCCGTCGTGCCACTTGACGCTGTCGCGCAGCTTGAACGTCAACTTGGTTTTTGCTGCGTCCCAGGCCCAGCTGGTGGCCAGTTCCGGCACCAGCGTCTCGTCGCTGTTGATCGGCTTGTTCTGGTCGAACATCAACAGGTTGTTGAATACCGCCATGAACGGGATCGACGTCGACACCGTCGCCTCCTCGTGGGGCGAGGCCGACGGCGCATTGTCCCGGTGATAGGCCCGGAGCGTACCGCCGCTCTTCTGAGCCATGGCGTCGCTCAACAGCGCGTCGCTCAACGGCGCACCGACGGTTGCCGCCAACGCAATGATGGCGATACGCATCGAAAACCTCCCTAGTCAACGCCCGCCTGGTGGCTGGTCTAATTGATTGCCGGGAGGCTATCGTTCCAGCAAGGACATAGCAACCGGCATTCGAGAGCCATTGCATGCCTCCGGCAGGTAACACTGCACGTAACACCGCACTTCGTCCGGGCCACGCGTCCGCCGGGGATGCTGCAGCGCCGCAACGCGCCCGACAGCTACTTGTCGAGCCAGACGTCCTCGAACCGCCACTGATTGTAGATGCTGTTCACGTGCCGGGTGACGCCCTTGACGTGCGGGTACCAGCAGGTGCCGTTCTTGGAGTGATAGAGCACGGGACGCGCCGCGTCCTCGACCAGTTTCTTTTCGATGTCCCAGACGATCTGCCGGCGCCTGGCGAGGTCGGGCTCTTTCATCTGCTCGCCGATCAGCTTGTCGATTTCGGGGTTACAGTACTGCGTGTAGTTGCGCTCCGACTTGCAGAGATAGTTCTCCGCGAAGTTGGCGTCCGGATTGTCTACGCCGACGCCGGTGATGTTGAGCGCCACCACGTAGTCCTTTTTCTGCATGACGTTGTACCAGACCGTCGAGTCGGCGACGAAAAGCTCGCCCTCGATATGCACGTGGCGCAACTGGTCGATCAGCAGCACGGCAGCGTCCTTGTAGACGTCGAGCGCGCGCGTCGTGACCTTGAACTTCAGCGGCTTCTCCTTGCTGTAGCCCAGGCTCTCCATGATCCGGCGGCCTTCGGCCCGGCTGTTCTCGACGTCGGCCGAATAGCCCGGCAGCTTCGACTGGAAGTCCGCCGGCATGCCCCATTGGCCGTCCGGCGACGGCATCATGGCGCCGCCGACCGCCAGCTGGCCTTGGCCCAGGATATCGACGAACGGCTTGCGATCGAGCGTCAGCGACATGGCGAGCCGCATCTTCGGGTCGCTGAACGGCGTCGTGTTGCGGTTGACCATCAGGTTGGCGTAGGTGCCGGCCGGCTGCATCTCGCAGATCGCCTTGGGCGCGGCCTTGGGCATGTCCTTCAACAGCGGGATCGTCACGTCGTCGACGAAGGTCATGTCGAAATCGCCGGCCTGGAAGGCCAGAATGCGCGTCGAGCGGCTCGGGACGATGCGGAAGTCGATCGCATCGAGATAGGGAAACCCCGTCTTCCAGTAGTCCGGATTCTTGACGAGCTTGATGTTCTCGTTGCGCTTGAACTCGGCGAGCTTGAAGGGACCGGTGCCTACGGGATTGGTGCGCATGCCCTGCGCGTTGACATGACACGGATAGATCGGGGTGAGGCCCGAGGCCAGCAGGATCAGCAGCGAGGGCTGTGGCTGTTTCAGGTGGAACGTCACTTGCGTATCGCTGTCGGCTGCGACCTTCTCGACGTTGTCGTACCAGATCTTGCGCGGGCTCTTCCTCGCGCCTTCGGTGACGCCGTTGATGAGATCGAACGTGCAGGCGACGTCTTTCGCGGTAAAGGGGCGGCCGTCGTGCCATTTCACGCCCGCGCGCAACTTGAAGCTGAGCTTGGTCCGGGCGTCGTCGAGCGTCCAGCTCTCGGCAAGGTCGGGCACGATAGTCTCGTGGCTCTCGACTTTCTTCTGCGGATCGAACATCACCAGATTGTTGAAAATGCCCATGAACGGGAACGACGTCGAGATCGTCGCCTCCTCGTGGATCGAGGCCGACGGCGGGTTCTCGCGCTGGTAGACGCGCAGCGTACCGCCGGACTTCGGCGTCTGCGCGAGTGCGTCGGCGAAGGGCGCAAGTGAGAGGATCGCCAGCGCGGCGAGCCGAAACGTGCATCTCAAATTCATGGTCTGCTCTCCTAAAACTGGCGCCCAGTCGTAGGGCGCAATAGGACACTGCACTTGGCCGTATTGCGCCGCTTCGGGCACAGCATGCACGTCGGCGCAATACGGCGGCAAGTGCAGACCGCCTATTGCGCCCTACAGCTCAATACTTCCGTCGCGGCAGCGGGTGCTTGTCGAGGTACTTCTGGTACTCGGGCTCGACGTCGATCTCGAAGGTCGCGAGCACGCGCACCACCGCATTGTAGAAGCCGATCGTGACGCACAGATCTACCAGCTTCTCGTTGTCCATGTGCTGGCGCAGCGCGTCGAATGTCGCCTTCGACATGGCCCCGCCGTCGGTCATCTCGCGCGCGCCCTTGCAGACGAGCTTGGCCAGCGGCTCGAGCGCACTCGGCTTGCCCTCGCTTTCCGCGATCAGCCCCTCGATATCCTCGTCGGTGACGCCGAACTCGTAGCCGAGCTTGACGTGGTGCGACCATTCGTAGGGCGATTGCGCGAGCCAGCCGACCTGCAGGATGGCGAGTTCGCGCAGCCGCGCGTCGGCCTTGCTGTTCCAGCGGATGTAGTAGCCGAGGCCCTGGAACGCACGCAGCGCGCCGGGCGAGTGCACCAGCTGCTTGTAGAGCGTGATGTCCCGCTTCATCAGGTCCTGATGTTCGGGCGGCAGTTGGTGCTTCTCGATGTAGGGCAGGCGGGCCATGGCATAATTCTCCCTCTCCCCGTTCGCCAGGCAATGGCTTCGAAGAGGCGTTGCGGTGATTAAGCGAACGGGGAGAGGGTCGGGGTGA
>JANOJW010000419.1:0-12413 GCA_031418955.1 Hyphomicrobiales bacterium
CATCCCAGGCCTCGGCGATCACGCGGTCGGTTCGCTTGTCGGCCGGCAGATCATGGCCAAAGGCAACGAGGGAGTAGCTTCGCCCGCCGATCTCGACGACATAGAGCGCGACACCGACGCCCTTGCGGTCGATGTCGAAGCGGGGACGCGAGAAGCGCCAGCGGTCGGCGACCGCGCGCCGCAGCATGGCACGCAGGAAGCTCAGCCGCGTCGGATGCGCGGCCCCCATGCGCGCGAGCCGCATGACCACGTCGGGCGACCGCAGCCCGATGGACGTTGGTTCCTTGACGGCGGGCTTTATCATTCCTTTGCGCACACGAGATGAACGTGGATGTAGTCCATGCCGTGGCCCTCCGGGCTAGCCGCCACGAGACGCTCGTAACGACCATAGAATTCATCGAGGATCGCCATGCGCTCAGGCGCCGGGCGAGACTGCGCGAGGCCGGCAGCAAACGTCGGCTCGCTCCACGAGCGCAGCGTCGGGATGTAGTCGCGCGCGAAGCGGGCGGCGTCCTTGTGCTCGGCGAAGGCCTTCGCGTAGGGGCACACCAAGTGTCGCTCCTCGACGTGCTCGAGCCGCAAGCCCGCGCGATAGACCGGCGAGGCTGGATCGCGCAACGGCGCCGTGAACTGCTCAGCGGTGCGATAGACTTGTGGAAAGTTGGTCGCGAGGTACTCCTCGCGGCTGATGCGGCCGTCCTCGGCGAGGCCCTTCCAGAGCCGGTCGAAGGTGTCGAACATCGAGGCGCCGCCGGTGTGGCCGAGATAGCGGCCTTTGGCATCGATGCCGAAGTTGAGGAACACCAGGCGCCCGCCGCGCACCATCTCCCGCGCGCGCAGATGGAGAAGCCGCTCCCACTCGACGCGGCCGACCTCCTCCCACTGCCGCCGCTCCTCGGCCTTGGCGCCCACCATGTGCACGTGGTTGGAAATGTTGCACGGCGCTTTCGAGATGTAGTGCGTGGCCGTCGCCGAGAAGAACAAGTTGACGCTCTCGCGCGGAAAGATCGCCTGGTGGAACGACGTGCCCGAGGCGAATGGGTAAACGTCCGCCACCTCCCCGTAGTAGCTCGCGAGGTCGGTCTGGTTGTGCACGTTGCGGAACACCTGGGAGAAGTCGTTGCGCGGCAGATCGGTGTAGGTGATCTCGATCGGCCTCGCCGGCACGGTGGCGCGCACATGCGCGAGCACCTTGCGCCACATGCTCATCGAGGTGCCGCCATCGGCGCAGCCGAGGTCTGCTGCACGGAACGATGGCCCGTCCTGGGTGAGTCGCATTCGATCGACGGCGCCGGTGATCAGCGGCACGGCGAGATCGATCGCGTCGCGCGCGCCCGTGGTCGCTTTCGAGTAGTAGCCGGCGCCCTTCATGGCCATGAAACCGGCGGTGTCGTTGGGGGTGCTCATCTCTTGACGCTCTCATGCGGGTGAGGGGATTTCGGGACCGGGCTCAACCGGCGAGCGCTACGACTTTGGCGTGCACAACGGCATCGACTGCGATGCCGGCCGTGGCGGTCCGGCCGCGCGTTGCGCGGCGCTTGGCGCCAGGAAGGCGCACACCCGGCTCGGCGGTGAAGGCCTTCGCCAGGGCCGCGACGCGCTCGGCAAAAGCGCCCCCCGAGGAGGCTTTCGGATCGATGGCGATGAAACCTTGGCCCGTGCTCGGCGGGCCGCCGACAGGGCCAGAGAACGGACTGGCGCCAATGCCGAGCGTGGCGCCCGAGAGGCAGGCAGCCATCACCTCGACCAGCAGCGCCGAGCCGACGCCTTTGTAGCCGCCGGCCGGCACCATGGTGCCCTTCAGTCCAACGACGGGGTCCGTCGTCGGCTCACCGTCGGGACCGAGCGCCCAGCCGGACGGGATCGGCTCTCCGGTTCGCGAGCGCTTGATCACCTCGCTTTTGGCGATCACGCTGGCGCTCTGGTCGATGGCGAAGGCGACGCCGCCCTTGCCGTCCGGCACCGCAAGCGACCACGGATTGGTGCCGAGCACGGGCTTCTTTGCGCCCGTGGGTGCGATCGAGGCCGGTGCGTTGGTGAACCCGAGCGCGACGAGGCCGTCCGCCGCGAGCCGCTCCGTATGATAGCCAAGGACGCCGCAATTGTAGGAGTTGCGGATGGCGAGCTGTGCGATCCCCTGCGCACGCGCAAGCGGCACCAGTCGTTCGAAGCCCGCCTCGATGGCGGGATGCGCAAAGCCGTGAGCAGCATCGACCGCAACAACGCCGGGCGCCGGCTGCGTCACCGTCGGCACCGCGCTGCCGTTGACCTTGCCGCAGCCCAGATGCTCGCAATACGTGGCGAGATAGCCAAGGCCGTGCGAGGCGAGGCCTTCCGCCTCTGCCGCAGCGATAGCCCGGGCGAGCGGAGCGGCTTGCAGCGAGGTCGCGCCGGCCCGCTGCAGCGCACGCAATGCCAAGGCCTCGATCTCGGCGACTTTCAGAACCACCGGTTGCGTCATCGAGCGTCGTCTCCTGCACTCTCGTTGCGGCCAAGCTTACCGCACGCCTGGACGTTTGCGACAGATGGCGTGCGGCCTCACGCAGCCGGCTTCAGCGCATCGGCGAAGAACCGATGCCAGTTTCCGCCCAGGATCTTGCCGGCGTCGGTCTCCGAGAAGCCTTGGCTAACGAGTCCGGCACGGATGTTGCCCCAATCGCGGTTGTCGCGGAACCAGGCCGGCTGGGCGGGCAGCACCGGTGCGCCAAGGCCCGATCCGGGCGGCGACTTGGTCCACCTGCCGACACGCATCCACTCGATGATCTCGTTGCCGTGCCCCTGGCAGAGGTCGGATCCGATACCGATCCGGTCGATGCCGACCTTGTCCGCGAGCCGGGCCGCCATCTCGGCGAAGCTCTCGAGCGGGCAATCGGTGCCGCCCTTGAGGTGGTAGGGATAAAGCGACAGCCCGAGCATGCCACCGCGCGCGGCCAGCGCCTTGATCAGCGCGTCCGACTTGTTGCGCACGCTCTCGAGCCAGAAGTTCGGGTTGGCGTGGGTGATCGAGATCGGCCGCGCCGAAAGGTCGATCGACTCGCGCGTCGTGCGCTCGGACGAGTGCGACATGTCGATCAGCATGCCGACGCGGTTCATCTCCTTGATCACCTCGCGGCCCATGCGCGTGATGCCGGTGTCCTCGGTCTCATAGCAGCCGGTGCCGAGCAGCGACTGGTTGTTGTAGGTGAGCTGCATGACGCTGATGCCAAGCGTCTTCAGGATCTCGACGAGACCGATGTCGTCCTCGATGCACGAGGGATTCTGCGAGGCGAAAAACACAGCCGTCTTGCCGGTCTTGCGAGCGGCCTCGATGTCGCCGGCGGAGCGCGCCGGCATGATCAGATCGCTGTGGCGCTCGAAGCGCCGGTTCCAATCGGCCAGCTGCTCGACGGTCTCGCGAAAGTCCTCATGATAGCAGATCGTCACACTGATCGCGTCGACGCCACCCTCGCGGAGCTGCCGCAGGATCTCGGGCGACCAGTTGCAGTACTGGCAGGCATCGATGATGAAGGGCTCGGACACCGCTCACTCCCCGTTGCGTCATGACAGAGCGACCGCCAAATGGCCGCGCGCTGTCCCAATCATGCGTCACCGAGGCGGATTCCTACCATCAAAATCGGGAGGCGATGTGCACCAGCGCGAGCAATTCGGCGGTTCCGGCGTCAGTTGCCGTTCCGGCGCCTGCAGCGGCGCACTCACGCCTTGGCGCCGAGGCGGCCGGAGCCAACTGCAGGGGCGGCGTCCGCGTCGAGCGGCCAGCGCGCACGCACAGGCGCGTCAAGGCCATCGATGAGCCCGCGCACGATCCGCTCGGCGCCCGTCCAGGCGACCATGGCGGCGTTGTCAGTGCACAGTGCTGCCGGCGGCACGACGAGCCGAAAACCCGAGCGCGCGGTCAGATCCAGCAGGCCCGCGCGCAGGCGCTTGTTCGCGGCCACGCCGCCGGCAACGACAAGCGGCGGCTGGCGCGTGAAGCCGGGGGCGTACGTCATGGCGCGCTGGGTCCGGTCGAGCACGGCCTCGATCGCGGCGCGCTCGAAGCTCGCGCAGATGTCGGCGATGGTCGCTTCGGTGAGCGGAGCGTGCGCCTCCGCCGCCAGCCGCACCGCGGTCTTGAGGCCCGCAAACGAGAAGTGCGGCTCGGCGCGGCCGCGCATCGGTCGCGGAAAGTCGAAGCGCGACGCGTCACCGCTCTCCCCGGCGCGCTCGACGGCTGGTCCGCCCGGCATGCCCAGTCCCAGGAGCTTCGCGGTCTTGTCGAAGGCCTCGCCGAGCGCATCGTCGATGGTGGTGGCGAGGCGACGATAGCGGCCGACTGCCTCGACCAACAGCAGCTGCGTGTGCCCGCCCGAGACGAGCAGCATCAGGTAGGGGGGGGCAAGCCCATCGGTCAGTCCGGCGGTCAGGGCGTGCGCCTCGAGGTGATTGACCGCGGCGAGCGGCAGCTCGTGCACCATAGCCAAGGCCTTGGCCGTGGTCAGCCCGACGATCAGTCCGCCGACAAGGCCTGGCCCCGCCGACGCAGCGATCCCGCCGAGCCGGTCCCAGCCGACGCCCGCCTCGCGCATCGCGTCGCGGATGATCTCGTCCAGGCACTCGACGTGCGCGCGCGCGGCGATCTCGGGCACCACGCCGCCGAACGGCCGGTGCGCGTCCCACTGCGAGCGCACCACGTTCGACAGGATGCGCCCGCGCCCGTCCGCGCCCCGCAGGACTACGGCCGCTGCGGTCTCGTCGCAACTCGTCTCGATGCCGAGCACCAGAAGGTCAGAGGTCACGCCACATCCTGTTACTTTGCCGCTCGCTTCGACGCATGCCCTTTACGATCCCGACACCTATGCAGGATTGCGCGCTCCAGCCAACAGAAGATGCCCAAGGCGGTCGGACGACAATCGAGAGGCATCGCCACACTCCCCTTTCCATTGAAGGGGCAACGACGGGCTAGGGTGGCGCTGCTCATCTTCGGCTCGACCATGTTGCGGATGCTTGGTGCCGACGCCGAGAACCGCATCAATGAGCGGCAGCTCATCACTGGAGCGGGCGTACGCAGCGCCGGCATCAGGTGATGCGAGGCCTGAGATCAACGTGAGCGGCCTGCAATCGCGCTGATGCGGCCTCGCTCACGACCGCCGGTAGAGCATGCGGGCGCGGATGGTGCCGGGGAGGGCGCGAATCTCCGTCACGATCGCCTCGGCGTTGGCGACGCTGCCGTCGGCGTCGAGCACCACGTAGCCGAGCGATCCGTGCGTCTGGTAGTGCTGGGCTGCAATGTTGACCTTGTGGCGGGCGAACACCTCGTTGAGGCGGCCGAGCTCGCCGGGAAGATTGCGCTGCACCTGGATGAAGCGCGTGCCAGCCGGCCGCGGCGACAGTTGCACCTGCGGGAAGTTCACCGCGCCTGAGGTCGAGCCGACGTCGGAGTACTCGACGAATTTCTTGGCAACCTCTACGCCGATGCGCTCTTGCGCCTCCGCCGTCGAGCCGCCGACGTGGGGGGAGAGGATCACGTTGTCGAGGCCTTGCAGCGGCGACACGAAGCGTTCCGCGTTCGACGACGGCTCGACCGGAAACACGTCGACGGCGGCGCCCGCGAGATGCTTCGATTTGAGGGCATCGGCAAGGGCGGCCGGATCGAACACGGTGCCGCGCGCATTGTTGATGAAATAGGCGCCGCGTTTCATCTTCGCGAACTGCGCAGCGCCCATCATGCCCACCGTCGCCGGCGTCTCGGGCACATGCAGGGACACCACGTCGGCTAGGCTGAGCAGCGCATCGAGGCTCTCGACGGGCTCGGTGTTGCCATGACGCAGCTTGTCGGTGTGGTCATAGTAGATCACCTGCATGCCGAGATCCTCGGCGAGCATCGCGAGCTGGGTGCCGATGTTGCCGTAGCCGACGATGCCGAGCGTCTTGCCGCGCACCTCGCGCGAGCCCGCGACCGACTTGTCCCAGTCGCCGTTGTGGGCCGCGACCGACTTCGGAAAGATGCGCCGGAACAGCATGACGATCTCGGCAATGGTCAGCTCCGCCACCGAGCGCGTGTTGGAGAACGGCGCGTTGAATACCGGGATGCCCATCTGCGCGCACGCGGACATATCGACCTGATTGGTCCCGACCGAGAAGCAGCCCACTGCCACCAGCGAGCGGATGCCGTCGATGACGTCCGCCGAAATTTCGGTGCGCGAGCGGATCCCGAGCAGGCGCACGCCCTTGAGCTTCGCCCGCAGCTCCGCCCCGTCGAGGGCCTTTCCCACCCGCTCGATGTTGGTGTAGCCGGCCGCGTTCATCACCTCGACGGCGCGGTCGGAGATGCCCTCGAGGAGCAGGACGCGGATCTGCTCCTTCGGGAGGGAATAAGGAAACGGCTGCTTCAGCGTCGGGTTGCTCATGCGAGAGGAGCCTTTCGAATGCGTGCCGCCTCTTGTCGCGACCCTCGTGCAAACGTCAACAGAGACTTGAGGGCCTTGCGACTTAAGCCTTTGTTGACGGCTGTCCCGGATATTGCCTGGAGAGCCGGTGCTGCGTCCCCGTATGTCCGCCTGTTGGGCGAGTCAGTCGAAGGAACGTCGCATGCGCAACCGCGCCCCCACCCGAGCGTCTGCTGCCGCCGCCACGCTCGGCCGCATTTCTGTCATCACCACCACATTGCTGCTCGGCGCCTGCGCCCAGATGGGCGACATGGGCCTCCCCACAGCCAAGGACGAGGTCTCGGTGAACGAGCGTCCGGCAACCGACCTCGAGAAAGCGACCGAGTATTGGGCCAAAGAGGCCGCCAAGAACCCGCGCGACGACAAGGCCGCGCTCAATCATGCGCGCAACCTCAAGGCCTCGGGCCGCAAGCAGGAAGCGCTCGGCGTTCTGCAAGGTTCCTACCTGTTCGGCTCCAATAACAAGGAGTTCCTGTCGGAGTACGGCCGCCTCGCCCTCGATCTCGGCCAGACCAGCACCGCCGCCAAGCTGCTCGAGCAGGCCGACGATCCAGCCAAGCCCGACTGGCGAGTGATCTCGGCCCGCGGCACCGCACTAGCCAAGCAAGGCGATTACAAGGGCGCGATCGGCTTCTTCGAGAAGGCGCGTGAGTTGGCCCCCTCGCAGAGCTCCCTCATGAACAATCTGGCCATGGCCTACACCATGGACGGCCAAGCGGAGAAGGCGGAACAACTGTTGCGCCAGGCGGATACGGCCGGCAGCACCGACCCGCGCGTCAAGCAGAATCTCGCGCTGGTGCTGGGCCTGCAGGGCAAGCATCAGGAGTCGCGTCTCATGAAGGGCGAGCCGGCGGGCGAAGCCGACGTGCCGGTCGGCCTGACGGGCGACGGCGATCCGCAGCCAACCGCAACCCGTGCCGTCGCATCGGCGCCGCTGCCCAAGCCGCAGGCGATCGCTGCCAAGGGTCGCGCTGCGACGCAGGCTACCGTTGCGGGTGCTCCCTCGAGCCCCGACGACGTGATCCGCGCGGCGATCGAGGCCGACATGACGCGCAACAAGAAGCCGGCGGCTCCTATCGCGACGAGTGCGGCGCCCAAGAAGAAGCCCGCGGTTCAGAGCGGCGCCCCGGTGGTGCCGCAGATCATCAACGCCGACGCGACGCCGCCGACGGCTGATCCCGGCCCGGTGCTCCGCCCGACGCGGTGAGCAGCGATCCGCAATAGCAGAATTGATCGAGGCCCGGGGCGCACGCTCCGGGCCTCGACGCATCATGGACGGGCCGGAGCCGCGGCGGTAGAAGTCGAGCCTGACACGAACGCCGACCAACGGCGCGGAGCCAGGGGCGGACCATGACCGAAACCGAGCAACCCGACGCGGCTGCACCCAAAACCCACTTCGGGCGCGAGTTCGGTGCCGGGCTGTTTCTGCTGGCGATCGCCGCGTTCGCGGTCTGGGGGGCGTGGCCGCTGGCCTTCGGGCAGCTCTCGGGGATCGGCTCTGGGCTGATGCCGAAGTCGACTGCCGTGATCACCGCGGGCTTCGGCGCCCTGCTGATCGCGCAGAGCCTGATTTCGGGCAGCGCCCCGCTCGAGCCGTGGTCGGTCCGCGGCGTCGTGCTGGTGCTGGGCGCCATCGCGCTGTTCGCCGCAACCATCCGCCCGCTTGGCCTCGCCTTTGCCGGGCCGTCCGCCATCCTCGTCGCCTCGCTCGCCGATCCTTCGACCCGGGCGAGGGAAATCATCCCGTTCGCGCTGATCCTGACCGCGCTCTCGATCGCCCTGTTCAAGTTCGCGCTGCGCTTGCCGATCCCGCTGGCGCCGCCTTTGCTTGGCTATTGAGGGGCGGACATGGACATCCTCGACAAGCTCTCGCTCGGCTTTGCCACCTGCCTGCAGATCGTGTGGGTGACCGACCCGCTGCTCGGCATCACCTGGCCGATCCCGACCACGCTTCTCTTGTGCTTCATGGGCTGCCTCGTCGGCACGCTGATCGGCGTGCTGCCGGGCGTCGGGCCGATCGCCACCATCGCCATGCTGCTGCCGATCACCTACGGGCTGCCTCCTGTCGGTGCGTTGATCATGCTGGCCGGCATTTATTACGGCGCCCAGTACGGGGGCTCGACCACGGCGATCCTGGTCAACATTCCCGGCGAGGCGACGTCGGTCGTCACCACGCTCGACGGCCATCAGATGGCGCGCCAGGGCCGCGCCGGCGCCGCACTCGCGATCGCGGCCATCGCCTCGTTCATCGCCGGCACGATTGCCACGCTGGTGATCGCCGCCGTCGGACAACCCTTGACCCGCGTCGCATTGCTGTTCGGGCCGGCAGACTACTTCTCGCTGATGGTGCTGGGCCTGATGCTGGCGGTCGTGCTGGCGCAAGGCTCGGTGCCCAAGGCCATCGCCATGATTGTCGTCGGCATCATGCTCTCGACGGTCGGCACCGACCTCGAGACCGGCGAGGAGCGGCTGACGTTTGGGTGGACCGAGATCTCCGACGGCATCGACTTCGCGGTGATCGCCATGGGGCTGTTCGGTTTCGCCGAGATCCTGCGCAACCTCGAGAACCCGGAGGCGCGCGATGTCGTGCGCGGCAAGATCGGCCGCTTGATGCCGACGGGCGCCGAGATGCGCCAGTCGGCGGCGCCGATCGCCCGCGGCACACTGCTGGGCTCGATCCTGGGGATACTTCCAGGCAACGGTGCGGTGCTGGCGCCCTTCGCATCTTATACGATCGAGAAGAAGCTCGCCGACGACCCCAGCCGCTTCGGCAAGGGCGCGATCGAGGGGGTCGCCGGCCCGGAAGCGGCCAACAATGCGGGCGCACAGACCGCGTTCATCCCGCTGCTCGTGCTGGGCATTCCGCCCAATGCGGTGATGGCGCTGATGCTCGGCGCCATGACTATCAAGAACATCGTGCCCGGCCCCGAGGTGATCACCAAGCAGCCGGCGCTGTTTTGGGGCATGGTGGTCTCGATGTGGCTCGGCAACCTGATGCTGCTGATCATCAACCTTCCGCTGATCGGACTTTGGGTGCGGCTGTTGAAGGTGCCCTATCGGCTGCTGTTCCCGGCGATTGTGCTGTTCTGCTCGATCGGCATCTACTCGATCGGCAACAATCCGCTCGACATCTACCTTGCCGCCGCCTTCGGGCTGATCGGCTATGCGCTGATCAAGCTCGGTTTCGAGCCCGCGCCCCTGCTGCTGGGCTTCGTACTCGGCCGGCTGATGGAGGAGCGCATGCGGCAAGCCTTGGCGCGGGTTCGCGGCGACTATTGGACGTTCGTCCAGGAGCCGCTGTCGCTGGCGTTCCTGATCATCGCCCTGGTGCTGGTGATCATTGCCGTGCTGCCGGCCATGCGTCGTAGCCGAGAAAAGGCTTTCGTCGAGTGAGCCAGTGGCGGTCAGCCGTCGGTTGCCCTATATCGCTGATCAACAAACGACCAAAGGGAGACCGACAATGTCTATCACCCGCCGTACACTCGCCGCTGCGCTGGCGCTGCCGCTCGTCGCGGCCGCCACGCCGGCCGTCTCGCAAGGCTATCCGACCAAGCCCGTGACCATCGTCGTGCCGTTCGCAGCCGGTGGGCCGACCGACGTCATCGCGCGCCTGATCGGTGATCACATGACGCGCACGCTCGGCCAGCAGTTCGTGGTCGAGAACGTCGGCGGCGCCGGCGGCTCGACCGGTATGACACGCGTCGCCACCGCGGCACCTGACGGCTACACACTCGGCGTCGGCAACATGGGCACCCAGTCGGCCGCGCCATTCTTGTATCAGAACCTCAAGTACGATCCGGCCAAGGGCTTCGAGCAGATCACCATCCTCAACTACACGCCGCAGACGATCGTCTCCCGCAAGGACATCCCGGCGAAGGACCTGAAGGAGCTGCTCGTCCACCTCAAGGCCAACGAGGCCAAGATCAGCTACGGCCACGCCGGCGTCGGCTCGATCAGCCACGTGTCGGGTACCCTGTTCAACGCGCAGATGCAGCTGAAGCCCGCGCTCGTCGCCTACCGCGGCACCAATCCCGCGCTGCAGGACCTGGTCGCTGGCAAGATCGATTACATGGTCGACCAGTCGCTGAACGTGATCCCGCAGATCAAGTCCGGCACCATCAAGGCCTATGCGGTCGCCGCACCTGCCCGACTGAAGAGCCTGCCCGACGTGCCGACCACCAAGGAGGCCGGCATCGACTTCATTTTCAGTGCTTGGAACGCCATGGTCGCGCCGAAGGGGACGCCGGCCGACATTACCAAGAAGCTGCTCGAGGCCGTGGCCAAGGCGCTCGACGATCCGGCCATCGTGGCGAAGTACGAGGAGCTGGGTTCCACCGCGCCCATCGGCGACGACCGCGGTCCGGCTGGATTGCAGAAGCTGGTCGACAGCGAGATGGCGCGGCTGGCGCCGGCGCTGAAGGCGGCCGCAGCGGCCGAACCGCCCAAGCAGTGAGGCAGCCTTGGCTCAGTCCCGATGAAGCGAACGTCGCCGGCGGCACCTTCGGCGACGTTTGCTTTGGCGATATGCAGGCGCTGGCGGCACGCGTTGAACTGCGCTAGAGCGGCGCGTATGACCGCTTCGACGCCCACACCCACCGTTTCAGACATCACCACGCGCGCCGTCACCGACGCCGACCGCGCGGCCATTGCCGCGCTGCATGCGCGCGTGTTCGGTCCGGGACGCCTCGTGCGCACGGCTTACCGGGTGCGGGAGGGGACGCCGTTCGCGAGCGCCTATTGCCGCGCCGCGCTGATCGGCGACCGCATCGTCGCCGCGCTGCGGATGACGCCCGTGGCGATCGGCGGATCGGCCGGCGCCCTGATGCTCGGGCCGCTGGCGGTCGATCCCGATTTCGCCAATCTAGGCCACGGCCGCCGGTTGATCGCGGAAGCCATCGAGCTGGCGCGTGCCAGGGACGAACGGCTCGTGCTGCTGGTCGGCGACTTGGCCTATTACGGCCGGCTCGGGTTCAAACCGGTGCTGCCGCCGGGCCGCATCGCTCTGCCGGGCCCTGCCGATCCCGCGCGCATTCTGGCGCTGGAACTCGTCGAGGGTTCAGCGGCAGCGTACGGCGGGATGGTAAACGCTGCCGGTTGAACACGGGTCGCGTGACGTCCCACGCGCGCGCCAACGCATTGGCGGGACGTCGCGTTCGAAAGGGCATCCCTACACTTCATCGAGTTGTTACATCGGCGCCACAGCCCGCGTCCTGTCGCAGGCCGGCGTCCACTGGCATCGCATCGGCAGCTCTGATCACGCTGGATCAGGCCCGATCATCTTCGCTGGCACCACGATCGCGTCGAAGTCGTCGGCGGGGATGCCGTCCTTGATCGCCTCCTCGCGCAGCGTGGTTCCGTTCTTGTGCGCGCTCTTGGCGATCTTGGCCGCACGATCGTAGCCGTATTTCTCCTTGAGCGGCGTCACCAGCATCAGCGAGTTGTCGAGGCCGCGCTTGATGTTGTCGAGGCGCGGCTCGATGCCGACGACGCAATTGTCGGTGAAGGAGACGGCCGAATCCGACAACAGCCGCACCGACTGCAGGAAGTTGTAGGCCATCACCGGATTGAACACGTTGAGCTCGAAGTGGCCCTGGCTGCCTGCAAAGCCGATCGCGGCGTTGTTGCCGTGGATCTGCACGGCGGCCTGCGTCAGCGCCTCGGACTGCGTCGGGTTCACCTTGCCCGGCATGATCGAGGAGCCGGGCTCGTTCTCCGGCAGCGCCAGCTCGCCGAGCCCCGAGCGCGGGCCCGAGCCCAGAAAGCGGATGTCGTTGGCGATCTTGAAGCAGCTCATGGCGACGGTGGTGATGGCGCCGTGCGACATGACCATGGCGTCGTGGGCGGCGAGCGCCTCGAACTTGTTGGGCGCGGAGACGAACGGCAGGCCGGTCAGCTCCGCGATGCGCGCTGAGGTGCGCTCGCCGAAGCCCTTGGGCGCATTGAGACCCGTGCCCACCGCCGTGCCCCCGATGGCCAGCTCGAAGAGCC
>JANOJW010000420.1:0-3606 GCA_031418955.1 Hyphomicrobiales bacterium
GGTGATCGGCGACGCAGCCGACAAGAAGCAGCAAGAGATCGAGATGCTGCAAGAGCTGATCCCGATCGCCAAGAGCCGCTATTCGACCGGCCGCGGCAAGGAGCAGCAGGCCGTCCGGACGCGCATCCTCGACACCGGCAAGTTCACGGTCGACACTCCGGTCCCCTACTGCATCTCGGATCTAACCTCGCTCATCGACGAGCGCATGGGCAAGCTCGAGAACAAGCGCGATATCGCTCCCTGTCGCAACCTGAAGACCCGCTTCGAGACGCTGTCGCTCGACCCGCGCTACAGCTTCATGTTCGGCTCACTGACCGTATTCGACGGCATGGCGCAGATCCTGTCGCGCCTGTTCCGCGTGCCGGTCAACGGCAAGCCGATTACGATCCTCGAGCTGACCGGCCTCCCGACGGAGATCGTCAACGTCGTCGTGTCGGTGGTTTGCCGCATGACCTTCGACTTCGCGCTGTGGGCAGAAGGCAAGGTGCCGATCACGCTGGTTTGCGAAGAGGCTCACCGCTACGTACCGGCCAATCCGAACCTCGGGTTCGAGCCGTGCAAGCGCTCGATCGCCAAGATCGCCAAGGAAGGCCGCAAGTACGGTGCGTCGCTGTGCATCGTTACGCAGCGCCCGGCCGAGATCGACCCGACCATCCTGTCGCAGTGCAACACCGTGTTCGCGCTGCGCATGTCGAACGACCGGGACCAAGCGATCGTGACGAGCGCCATCTCGGACACGGGCTCGGGCCTGCTCGAGTTCCTGTCGGCGCTCGGCCAGCGCGAGGCGATCGCGTTCGGCGACGGCGTGGCGCTGCCGGTTCGCATCCGCTTCGACGATCTGCCCAAGCATGCGATGCCGCGCTCGTCGTCGGCGAAGTTCAGCGAGATGTGGCAGGTCTCGAACACCGACGAAAGCATGGTGGAGATGGTGGTCGAGCGTTGGCGTCTTTCGTCGAGCGGGCCGATCGGCGAAACGAGCCAGAACCAGATGCTGGCCGATGCGATGGGTGTTGCGACGCCAGAGCAGGCATCGGCGTCGGTCGTGTCCCCCGTCCATCGCCTGCGCGAGGCTGCCGAAACCGGTGTTTCGCCGGGACCTGCCGCGCATGCGCCGCAACGCAGTGCAGAACCGGTTGCGGCTCTGCGAGCTGGGCTGCCTTCCAATGGCGCGGCGTCTCGCCAAACGCTGCCGCGGCGCGAGCCGGCGGTGCAACCGCCGACAGCACCGCCCGCGCCTGCTGCGTCCGGGCCTGCCGGTGGCTCGCTGCGGTCGCTGCGTGATCGGCTGACGCAGCGCCGCTGAGGCCTGGAGAGATTGTCCCTACTTGGCTGAGCCAGGCGTCGGTTTCCCGTGCCGACGCGCCACCTCGGAGATCACGGCGCCCTCGACCAGGCTCTCGGCGACAATGGCCAGCTTCTCCTCGGTCCTCCACTTGCGTCGTCTCTCGACGCCCGTGATGACCTCGATCCGCTGCAGCCGCCCCGACTGCCCGGCGGGCCTACTGTCATCACTATGGTCGACCATACGGTCAAATCGATGCTTGCTCATGCAGGCACCATGACCTCGCGCGGGGACGATCAGAAGGTGGGGGCGGGGAAGGCGGGGAACCGCTTACGCATAGCTGACAAAAGCCTTCCGTCATCTTTCTCCTCGTCCACGACCGCGATGGCCGAGATTGCAGCGCTCTACGATAGCGTGCGCTCGTCGCCCGTGGCCGGGGCGCAGTCCGACCACTGTGAAACCCATTGCCGACTGCCGACACTGCTCACTGCAGCGGGATCCTGAGACGCCCGGCAATCGACTTGGCGCTGTAGTTGTCGTGACCGAGCCCTTCGTAGCCGAGATTGACCTCCAGCGACGGGCCCGCACTAGTTTGCAGGGTGGCACCAATGTCGAATCGGACGTGAAGGTTGGCGCGCTTCTCGAACTCCGAGAGGTCGTCGAGATTTTGCAGGCCGACCTTGTTGATATCCCACAACCCTTTCACCCCGGCGTGGAAGCCGAGCGCCGACTTGTCCGAGAACTCGGTCCTGTAACGGAGTTCGGGTCCGAAAATCAGACGGTCGATCGACACCTTCTGGCTGTCGATGACGGTGCCTGCCGCGTTGGTGTAGCCCGCGCTTTTGTCGCTGAAGTGCACGTATTCGATGGAAGGCGTGAGCGTGAAGTCCTGCCACGTCCAGCGGCCGGAGAGGCGCGCAGCCGCGAGCCAGCGCTCGGTCGTGAAGGTGTCTCGGTAGGTGAGGAAAGGCGAGACTTCGTTCTCGGAGAGACCGGCGAGGTAACGTGCATCGAGCAGTACATTAGGGCCAAGCCGCATTGCCGCGTAGGGGCCAGCCATCCAGCCGGTGCCCTTGACGAGGTATCCCATCGTCTCCGATTTGTCCTGCGTGCGATCGAACTGCATCATGGCGCCGATCAGGATGCCCGGCGCAACCGTGTAATCGATGCCGAACTTCCAAAGGCCGAAGCTGCCTTGAGAGCCCGCGTAGTTGAAGTAGTCGTAAGATCCTTCGACCCATACGTCGAACTTTTCGGCGCGCTTGTGGTCGGCACAGCGATCGTTCAATCGGGAACCAGATGCGGCACCGGCTTTGCGCAGCTCCGATAGGCTGGCCGACAGGTTCAATCGGCCCTGCTCGCCCGTACCGCTGCCAGTGAGCGCGATCCCGCTCGCCCTGGGCGCTGCACCGAGGTCGTCTGCGCGGTCTCGGTCTTGCGTCTGCGATGCCAGACCGCCACCGAAGTCCATGCGCCTGAGTTCGGCTGGAGCGGTTGCGCCACCCCCCTTTGTCTGCGGCGTGGTCTCTGCAAAGCCTTGCGGCGTTAGCCCGTTGCGCCCGCCGAACGATGACAGGCGTGTTCCGGGATCGCGCGGGTCGTCGTCGACGCAGTCCGTCGGCGCTGTGCGATTGTAGAGGCGATTCAAGTCGAGACCATTCGAGACCAGACGCTCGCCGCGCTTGGCCATGAAGTTGTGAATGATCGCTTCCGTACGCCGCTTCGCATCGCCGATAGTGCTCGACACCGACGCGCAACTGGTTGCCGGCGCGCAGGATGGCGACGGCAGCTGCGCGTTGCTGCGGCCCGTTGGATCAATAGAGGCATAGTTTGTGACTGTTCTGCCTGGCGCGCCGTTTACCGTCGAAACGACGACATTGATCGTGCTCGTGCCACCAGCTGAGATGCTGCCATTAAAGTCGCATGTGACCAGCAGCCCGGTACTGCTGCAAGTCCAGCCGGCGCCCACTGCCGAGACAAGGCTCAGTTCGCCCGGCAGCAGGTCTTTGACTTGAGCCGTGGTAGCCCTGACAGACCCGCTGTTCGTGACGGTAAGGACGTAGGTGCTTTGTGACCCCATTTCCAGCGCAGGCGTCGGCGCAGCCTTGGCGATCGTCAAGTTCGGCGTCGCAAGTGGCGCCACGGATTGCGCGCAGCTTCCAGGCGTGGTGCACGACGGTCCAGGCGTTGGCGGGGTGGGTCCGCCGGTGGGGTCGATGGAGGCGTAGTTGGTGAGCGACTGGCCGGCGGCGCCAGCGTTCGGCGTCACCACGACGTTGATGGTGCTGGTACCGCCGCCGGACGCGATGGTGCCACTGAAGTTA
>JANOJW010000421.1:0-6885 GCA_031418955.1 Hyphomicrobiales bacterium
CCTTGATTTCGAGCGTGGCGTAGTTCGAGATGAACAAAGCGTCGCGCGACTTGTCGGGCGAAACCAGATGCACGACCATCATCAGGTCGGGCGAGGCCTTGCGCACGACGACGCCGATCTGCTGCACCTCGGTCGGCAGGCGCGGCAGGGCGACGGAGACGCGGTTCTGCACCAGCACCTGGGCCTTGTCGATGTCATAGCCGATCTCGAAGGTGATGGTGAGGTTGAGGCGCCCGTCGGCCGTCGACTGCGAGTACATGTAGAGCATGCCGTCGACGCCGTTGACCTCTTGCTCGATGACGGCGGCGACCGTGTCGGCAACGGTCTGCGCACTGGCGCCCGAGTATGTGGCGGCGACGGTGATGGTCGGCGGCGTGATCTCGGGAAACTGGGTGACGGCGAGACCGCGGTAAGCGATGGCGCCGATGATGGTCACGAACAGCGACAGCACCACCGCGAAGATCGGCCGGTCGATGAAAAAGCGGGACAGGCGCATGGGGGCGGCCTCGATTACTTTTTTGCGGGCGCGGTGGAGGCCTTGTCCGGAGCGGGCGGCGCGACGGGGGCATTTGCCAACGGAGCAGCCGGTGCTACCGAGGGCGATGCTGTCGGGGTAGCCGGCGCGACCATTGGGACAGCCGGGGGCGGCACCGGCGTAGCAGCCGCCGCCTTGACCTCGGATTTGGTCGGCGCGACCTTGCCGCCCGGGCGCACGCGCTGGGTGCCCTTGGTGATGATCCAGTCGTCGGGCTTCAAGCCCTGACGGACGATCCGCAGGCCCGCATGCAGCGGCCCGAGCGTCACCGGTCGGCGTGCCACGCCGTTGTCCTCGGCGACTACCAGCACGAACTTGTTGGCCTGGTCGGTGCCGATCGCTTCGTCGGGCACCAGGACCGCCTGATATTTAGCCGATCCAGCGATACGCACACGCGCGAACATGCCGGGTTTGAGCAACTGGTCCTTGTTCTCGACGATGGCGCGGGCGCGCAGGGTCGCTGTGCCCTGGTCGAGCCGGTTGTCGACGAAATCGAGCGCGCCCTTCAGGCGGAACTCCTTCTCGTCGGGAAGCGCCACCTCGACCGGTGCGCCGATCACGTTGCCGGCGGTCTCGCCCTTGGCGGCGAGGCGCATGTACCTGATGTGGTTGTTCTCGCTGACGTCGAAGTAGATGTGGATCGGATCCTGCGTGACGATCGAGGTCAGCAAGGTCGAGTTAGCGGCGCCGCCGGCCGCCACCCAGTTGCCGGCGCTCTGTGCGGACCGACCGATGCGGCCGGCGATCGGTGCCGCGATGCGCGTGAACGACAGATCGAGCTCGGCGGTCGCGACCTTTGCCTCGGCGACTTTGACAGCCGCCTGAGCCTCGCGATGCACATTGGCGCGGTCGTCGAAGTTCTTCTCCGACATCACCCGGCGTTCCAGCAGCGGCTTGCCGCGCTCGACATCGAGCATGGCGTTCTCGGCCTTGGTCTTGGCCTGCTGCAACTCGGCGCGAGCCTGCTCCACCGCCCGCTCGAAGGGCCGTGCGTCGATCACGTAGAGAAGGTCGCCCTTCTTGACGAGCTGGCCGTCCTTGAAGCCGACCTCCATCAGGTACCCCGACACTCGGGCGCGAACGTCGACCTGCTCGACCGCGTCGAAGCGGGCTGTGTACTCGTCCCACTCGACGATCTCTTGGGCGAGCGGCTTGGCGATCGTCACGGCCGGCGGCGGCGGGGCGGGCGGCGCCTTGGCTTTCGACTGGTCGGCTTGCGGGCGGTCACAGGCGAGCAGGGCCAGCGCCAATGCCAAAACCCCGAGCAGCCTGGGCGCGGCGGCAAGTCCTGAGCGGTCATGTGGCATGCGCGACATTGTCCAAATTCGAGATTGTCAGGGCTTCTATCAGCATTGGCGAGCAAATGCGAACCGACCGGGTGCGGCGTGTGGAGCCGTTCGCAAGATCGGCGACCATACGATAGGCTGAGGAGCGAGTTGTGCAAGGTGACCTGAATGCCGAATGCCGTCCGCATGTTCGCGTGGCTGTTCTACGGCTCACTCGTCCTCGGTCACTTCGGGATCGTTGCGATCGTTCCGATGCTACTGTCAGGCCCAGGCATCGAGCCGGGCGCGCTCGACTGGCAAGCCCTCCTGTCCCCACCGATTATCATGTCGTCCGCGCTGCCTGCGGTGCTGGTCTGGCTGGCGGCATGGAAGCGTCAGAACTGGGCCCGCATCGTGCTGGCGGCGATGTTCGGGGTCGGTGTGGCGTCCCTGTTTAGCCCCGCGCTCAAAGAGGCCGGCGGCCTTCCCTTCCTCGCCTTCCTCGCCCTGCAAACTCTTCTGCAAGGGGCGGGCCTCGCCTGTGCGTTCAGTGCCGCCGCCCGACCCTGGTTCGCGAAAACGCCACCGGCCTGACGCGGGGCGGAGCCGGTCTTGCGTCCGCCATGATCGATCCCCACGTCCATCGTCGGGTTGGCTGGCTGCAATTGCCGAAAGGACATCGATCATGACCCATTTGCTCCACACCTGCATTGTGCTCGACCGATCGGGCTCCATGGAGGACTGCCGCACCGACGCCATCGGCGCCGTCAATTCGTTCCTGCGCCAGACGCGGGAGGACCGGGCGCTCGAGAGCCGCATCAGCCTGATCATCTTCGACAGCCAGTCGATCGACGTGATCCGCGACCGGGTTCCAGCCACCACCTGCAAGGACCTGGCGCCGGACGAGTTCGAGCCGCGGGGCTCGACGCCGCTGCTCGATGCGGTCGGCCACGGCGTCGCGCATCTCGACAAAGCTGGCGACAAGACCGAGCGGCGCGTGCTCGCGATCATGACCGACGGGTTGGAGAACGCCTCGCGCGAGTACACCCGGGACACCATCAAGGCACTGCTTGACCGCAAGCAGAAGGAGGACGGCTGGCTGATCGTGTATCTGGGCGCGGGCCACGACGCCTGGGCGCAGGCCGGCGCGCTGGGCCTGTCGGCTGGCAACGTCGCGAGCTACGACAAGGTCCATCTCTCGGCCTCGATGGGATCGCTGCGCAAGCGGGCGGTCCGTTACGCGGCGGCCCCGAGTGCCCACGTCGATGCGCTGCAGGGCGGCTTCACGGACGACGAGCGGGCCGACATGACGGGTCCGAAAAAGTCCTGATTGCCGAGCCGGTTGGCTGACAGTGACCAGTGACGTGGCCCATGGGGAGTGTTTCCCATGGGCCTTTCGCATGCCTGCTGGCGCGGGGCCGGGCATGCGCTATCATCAGCGCAACGGACGCCAGCACTGCAAGCACGAGGCCACGATGCCCTGGATCGACGTGAACGGCGCGGCGCTACGCTACGACCTTGCAGGCACGGGCGCCAACACGCTGGTGCTCGTGCACGAGATGGGCGGTACGCTCGAGAGTTGGGACGACGTGTTGCCGGCGCTGTCCAAGGGCCGCCGCGTGCTGCGCTACGACACACGGGGTGCGGGCCTGTCGGAGAAAATCCGCGGCACAGCCGACATCGACGTCATGGCCGACGACGTTGCGGCCCTGCTCGATGCGCTCGGCATCAAGGGGCGGGTCTCGATTGCCGGCATCGCGGTCGGCGGCGCCATCGCCATCCACTTCGCGGCGCGGCATGCAGCGCGCACGGCAGCCTTGATTCCGATGGGACCGGCGACCGGAATCCCGGCCGACCGCAAAGCGGCCATCGCCCAGGCCGCCGACACCATGGAGCGCGAGGGCGTGCGCGTGAGTATGGGCAATGCCATGCTCAACAGCTACCCGCAAATCATGCGCAGCGACATGGTCCGGTTCCATCGCGTGCGCTGCCAGCGGCTGGGCAACGATCCGGCGAGCCAGGCCGCGATCTACCGCATGCTCAACAAAATGGACCTCACCGCCGACTACGCGAAAATCACCTGTCCGACGCTGTTCCTCGCGGGCAAGCACGACGGGCTGCGGCCGCCGCCGACGGTCGAGCCGCTGGTCAAGCTCGTCAAAGGCGCGCGCTTCGAAGCGCTGGAGACGGCCCACTTCATGTCGCAGCAAACACCGGAGCTGGTCGCTGAACGCATGGCGCGCTTCCTCCAAGAGCAGGGGTGTTGAATAATGTGGCGACGTGCATTGGCAGGACTGTCGCTGGCCCTCCTGGCAGTGCCGTTGACGGCGCAAGGACAGCAGGCGCCGGGTCCGATCGCCGACCTCGAGGTGGTCGAGCTGCAAGCGATGGGCGAGGTCGCCGCCACCATCAAGGCCTACGTCAAGCGCCCGCAGCAGACGCCGTCGGGCGCCAAGGTGCCCGCTGTCATTGCCGTGCATGGATGCAACGGTTTGTTCAAGAAGAGTGGCGACCTCGGCGACCGGGAGCGCGACTGGCTCGCCCGGTTGAACGCTGCTGGTTATGCCGTCGTCTATCCGGACAGCTTCAATCCGCGCGGCTTTCCCGAGGTCTGCACGATCCCGACCAAGGACCGGCGCATCATCCCCCGTCAACGCGCGCAGGACATTGCGGCGACATTGACTTGGCTGCGGACGCAGCCCGGCATCGATGCCGGCCGTATCGCCCTGATCGGCTGGTCGCACGGTGGTACGACGACGCTATGGTCGGCTACCCGGAATTTCAGCGTCGCGGCCGGACTGAAAGTGGCGATCGCCTTCTATCCCGGCTGCACGGCGCTTGCCGCATCGCCGACCTGGGCGCCCGGCACGCAACTGACCATTCTGATCGGCGCCGCAGATGATTGGACGCCTGTCGCCCCCTGCCGCACCCTCGTCGCGCGTCACCCTGACGTGCGCATGATCGAGTATCCGGGCGCCGTGCACGGCTTCGATGCACCGAATTCGCCGTTGCGGACCCGTACCGGTCTCGGCGCCACACCCAGCGGCACCGCCAAGATCGGCACCGACCCGAAGGCCCGGGCTGCATCGATAGACGAGGTGATGCGGACCCTCACTGCGGCCTTCAAGTGAGGAAGTTGCCTTTGCAGCGGGGTAGCGGACACCATGCGCAACTGACCGCTGGATAGGGCTCGATCGTCCCGCTATGACAGTCGCAGGTGTTAAGAGCCTGTCTCGGAGGTTTTCGTGTGGTTTCACGGTCCAAGCTCGAGTCGACCCGCCAGAAGGAGGCCGCAGCTCGTAGCCTAGCTACGGGCAAGGCTTCCGACGCCGCGGTCGGCCGAGATCGGGCCGCCTCCGGTTGCATTGGCACGGCCCATCTGGTTCGTCGCGCGGCTTGCCGATACCTGGGGTATCGGCGGCGCCACCCTCCTGCCATCTGGACCCTTCGAGCGCAATGAAACCACACTAAAACCTCCGAGACAGGCTCTAAGTACCGTCCAACTTAGCAGATCACCCCCGAACGTCGCCTACCGCTTGAAGCATTACCGCTCGAAGCGCTTGAACTTGATGCGGTGCGGCTCGACGGCCTGCTCGCCGAGGCGGCGCTTCTTGTCCTCCTCGTAGTCGGCGAAGTTGCCCTCGAACCACTCGACGTGGCTGTCGCCTTCGAAGGAGAGGATGTGCGTGGCGAGACGGTCGAGGAAGAAGCGGTCGTGCGAGATGACCACCGCGCAACCCGGGAAATCCTCCAGCGCCGACTCCAAGGCCGACAGCGTCTCGGTGTCGAGGTCGTTGGTGGGCTCGTCGAGCAGCAGCAGGTTGCCGCCCTCCTTCAGCAACTTGGCGAGATGCACGCGGTTGCGCTCGCCGCCCGATAGGAGACCGACCTTCTTCTGCTGGTCGGCGCCCTTGAAGTTGAACCAGCCGCAGTAGGCGCGCGAGTTCACCTCCTTCTTGTCGCCAAGCTTCATGATGTCGACGCCGCCGGTGATTTCCTCCCAGACGGTCTTCTTGTCTTCGAGATGCGCGCGGGACTGGTCGACGTAGGAGATCTTCACCGTGTCGCCGAGCTTGATCGACCCCTTGTCGGGTTTCTCGGCGCCGGTCAGCATCTTGAAGAGCGTCGTCTTGCCCGCGCCGTTGGGACCGATCACGCCGACGATGCCGCCGGGCGGCAGCTTGAAGGTGAGGCCGTCGATCAGCAGCCGGTCGCCGTACGCCTTGGTGAGCCCGTCCACTTCGATCACGGTGCCGCCGAGCCGGGGGCCCTGCGCGATCTGGATCTGGGCCTTGCCGACCTGATCGCGGCCCGCCTCCTCGGCGAGCTTGTCGAAGGCGGTGATGCGGGCCTTGGATTTGGCCTGCCGGGCCTTCGGCGAGGCGCGGATCCATTCAAGCTCGCGCTTCAGCGTCCGGGCCTTGGAGTCCTCCTGGCCCTTCTCGACCTCCTCGCGCTTGGCTTTCTGCTCGAGCCACGAGGAGTAATTGCCCTTCCACGGCACGCCGGAGCCGCGGTCGAGCTCCAGCGTCCAGGCGGTGATGTTGTCGAGGAAGTAGCGGTCGTGCGTGACCAGGATCACGCAGCCCGAGTACTCCTGGAGATAGCGCTCGAGCCAGGCGACCGATTCGGCGTCGAGATGGTTGGTCGGCTCGTCGAGCAGCAGGATCTCGGGTTTGGCGAGCAACAGCTTGGTCAGCGCCACGCGCCGCGTCTCACCGCCCGAGAGCTTGGTCACGTCGGCGTCGCCCGGCGGACAGCGCAGCGCGTCGAGCGCCACTTCGACCTGCGCGTCGAGATCCCAGAGGCCGGCGGCATCGATCTCGTCCTGCAGCTTCGCCATCTCGTCGGCGGTCTCGTCCGTGTAGTTGGCCGCGATCTCGTTGTAGCGGTCGATCTTGGCCTTCTTCTCCGCGACGCCTTCCATGGCGTTGCCCAGCACGTCTTTCGAAGGATCGAGCTCGGGTTCCTGGGCTAAGTATCCGACCTTGATGCCATCGGCGGGCCAAGCTTCCCCGGTGAAGTCGTCCGTGGTGCCGGCCATGATCTTGAGGAGGGTCGATTTGCCGGAGCCGTTGAGGCCGA
>JANOJW010000422.1:0-13025 GCA_031418955.1 Hyphomicrobiales bacterium
CGCGCGGCGTGACTGATGGATGAGCCGATCAGGCCGATGCCGATCAGCGCGATGGTGTCAAACAGCGGTTTGGTCATGCCGCGCCCTTCCCCACGAAGTCGCGCAGGGCGGCCACGACAGCGCGATTGTCGGCTTCAGTGCCGATGGTCATGCGCAAGGCGTTGGGGAGGCCGTAGCCGGTGACGCGACGCATGAGGATAGCGCGCGACTTTAGGAACGTGTCGGCGGCGGCTGCATCCTTCGCCCCGCCCGGGAAGTGAATCAGGATGAAGTTGCCGACCGAAGGCGTTACCTCGAGGCCGATCTTCTCCAGCTCCATGGTGGTCCAGGGTAGCCATTTGTCGTTGTGGGCAAGGGAGGCATCGACGTGCGCGCCGTCGTTGATCGCGGCGACCCCCGCGGCTATGGCCGGAGACGTCACGTTGAACGGCCCGCGGATGCGGTTCAGTACGTCGGCGACGTGCTGCGGGCAGTAGGCCCAGCCGAGGCGCACCGCAGCCAAACCGTAGATCTTCGAGAACGTGCGCGTCATCACGGTGTTCTGCGTCGTTGCGACAAGTTCGAGGCCCGCCTCGTAGTCGTTGCGGCGCACGTACTCGGCATAGGCTGAATCGAGCACGAGCAGCGTGTCGGGACGCAGTGCCGCGTGCAGCCGGCGAACCTCCGAGAACGGGATGTAGGTGCCTGTCGGGTTGTTCGGGTTGTCGAGGAACACGATCCTGGTGCGGGGCGTCAGCGCCGCGATCATGGCGTCGACATCGGTGCGGAGGTCTTTGCATTTCACGACGACGGGCTTGGCGCCGTTGCCGAGCGTGACGATCTTGTACACGAGGAACCCGTGCTCGGTGAACACCGCCTCGTCGCTCTCCCCGAGGTATCCGTTGGCAAGCAGGTTCAGCAGCTCGTCCGAGCCGCAGCCGCAGACGATGCGTGCAGGCTCAAGGCCATACTTGGCGGCGATCGCGGTCCTGAGCGCGGTCGAGCCGCCGTCGGGATAGCGCTCGAGGGCCTCGGACTCGGCCTTGTAGGCGGCGATCGCCTTGGGCGAGGGTCCAAGCGGCGTCTCGTTCGACGAGAGCTTGATCGGCTTCATGCCGCCCGGCACGCTGCTCTCGCCCGGCACATAGGCCTGGATGTCCAGGATGCCGGGCTTCGGGGTCGGGCGGGTGGCGGTCATGGCGTGTCTCTTGCGGCTTGGCTCGAGGGTTCGGATGCAGGTCGTCATCCGAGATGCAGGAAAGCGCCCGATTGATAGGGGCCGCGATTGGCGAAAGCAACGCTCTCGTCAACCGCGTTCGAAGCGCAACTCTTGACTTGAGCCCGCCTAGTCCTTAGGTCGCCTTTACACTCGTGGTGATTTGGCCGGCCGGCTTGCAGCCACGTAAAACAACTCGCTAAAATGGCCGTGCGCTGTGACCCGGTCGAGGGTCCTGCCCGGCGAATAAGCGGGGGGACCGGCCGGGTTTTGTGTTTTGGGGCATTTTGGCCCGCGACACAGGGAGGCGCGACATGGACGATGCAGCAACCCGGCGCGGCGCGACCGCCATCACCGGTGGCGTCGACAAAGTCGGCAACGACGTCGTGCTCGAAAATGCCCTGGCGAAGCCGCTCGCGCGCTCCGACGAGATCGACAACCCCTCGAGCCCCGTCGTGCGGTTTGCGGCCGATCAGCCCTTGCAACTCGATTGCGGGGAAGCGCTCGGGCCGTTCCAGATCGCCTACAAGACCTACGGCCAGCTCAACGCCGAGAAATCCAATGCGATCCTCGTCTGCCACGCACTGACCGGCGACCAATATGTGGCGAGCAAACATCCTATAACCGGCCGCCCCGGCTGGTGGGACATCATGATCGGACCCGGGCGCCCGATCGACACCAACCGCTTCTTCGTCATCTGCCCGAACATCCTCGGCGGCTGCATGGGCTCGACCGGGCCCGCCTCGACCAGTCCGAAAACCGGCCTGCCCTACGGGCTCGACTTTCCCGTCATCACCATCCGCGACATGGTGGCGGCCCAGGCGCGCCTGATCGACCACCTCGGCATCGAGCAGCTGTTCTCGGTGGTCGGCGGCTCGATGGGGGGCATGCAGGTGCTCGAGTGGGCCGCCCGCTACACGGACCGCGTGTTCACCGCCGTGCCGATCGCCACGGCGGCCTGGCATTCCTCGCAGAACATCGCCTTCCACGAGGTCGGCCGTCAGGCGGTGATGGCCGATCCCGACTGGCGAGCGGGGCGCTATACGGCGGAGGGCGAGGTGCCTCGGCGCGGCCTTGCGGTCGCCCGCATGGCGGCGCACATCACGTACCTCTCAGAGGAGGCGCTGCATCGCAAGTTCGGCCGCAATCTGCAGGACCGCGACCAGAAGACGTTCTCGTTCAGCGCCGACTTCCAGGTCGAGAGCTACCTGCGCCACCAAGGCTCCTCGTTCGTCGATCGTTTCGACGCCAACAGCTACCTCTACATCACGCGCGCGATGGACTACTTCGATCTCGCGGTCGAGCACGGTGACGTGCTGGCGAACGCCTTCCGCGGCACCAAGACGCGCTTCTGCGTGGTCTCGTTCACCTCCGACTGGCTCTATCCGACGCGCGAGTCCAAGGAGATCGTGCAGGCGCTGAATGCGGTCGCCGCAAACGTCTCGTTCGTCGAGGTCGAGAGCGACAAGGGCCACGACGCCTTCCTGCTCGACGAGCCGGAGATGTTCGCGACGGTGACGGGCTTCCTCAATGCGGCGGCGCGTAAGCGCGGGCTTGCGCCCAAGGGAGGCGTTTGATGCTCTGGAAGATCGAGGCCCCGCGCACGCATCGCGTCGACCACCTGCTCATCGCCGAGATGGTGCAGCCGGGCGCGCGAGTGCTCGACGTCGGCTGCGGCGACGGCGCGCTGTTGCAACTGCTCACCGACCAAAAGGACGTCGACGGGCGCGGCATCGAGATCAGCCGCGAGCGGGTCAACGCCTGCGTGGCGCGCGGCCTCTCGGTGATCCAGGGCAATGCCGACACGGATCTGCGCGACTATCCCGACGGCGCGTTCGACTATGCGGTGCTGTCGCTGACCATCCAGGCGACGTCGAACCCCAAGCAGGTGCTCGAGCAGCTACTGCGCATCGGGCGACATGCCATCGTCTCGTTCCCGAACTTCGGCCACTGGCAGGTGCGCACGCGGCTGCTGGCGACGGGGCGCATGCCGGTGACCGAGAACCTGCCCGATGCCTGGTATGCGACGCCCAACGCGCACCTGTGCACGATCAAGGATTTTGCGGATCTGTGCCGGCTGGTGGATGCGCGGGTGGAGCGGGCGGTCGCCTTCAACGCCTGGGGCCAGCAGCTTGGAACGTGGCTGCGGTTGCCGCTGACCGTGCACAACCTGCTCGGCGAGAAGGCAGTGTTCCTGATGACGCGGTCGCATCGGGACGATTTTGGCGTCGGCGACCGACGTCCTTGAGCATCGTCACGATCGCTTCAGCGCGATACGCTGGTCGGTGACACAAGCGCGGAGATCGCGCGGCGTGCAACGATGCCGCCGAGCACGGTGGCGCACTTGAAGTAGCGCACGCCGAGACGGCGGGGGCTGTTCGCCAGCCGCCACAGCCACTCGAGGCCGTGGTCGCGCAGGATCGAGGGTGCGCGCACCTGCTCGCCGGTGAGGAAATCGAGGGCAGCGCCGATGCACACGAAACCGAGCTCTGGGTGGCGGCCGATCTGTCGTTCCGCGAACAGCTCTTGCTTGGGCGAGCCCAGACCGAGTAGGATGATCCGCGCGCCCTTCTCGACCATGCGGTCGGCGGCGGCGTCGGCTTCCGGTGACGTCGGGTCGTAGCCGAACGGTGGGGCCTCGATGCCGCGAATGTCGAGGCCTGGGCATGCCTCCAGCAAGCGCGCGGCGCCGGCTTCCAGCACCTCCTTGCGGGTCCCGAACATGTAGATCGGCCAACCGTGGCGGGCCGCCTCTTGGCAGAGCGGAAGCAGCAGGTCGGGGCCAGTCGAGCGCTCGACGCTCGATCCCTGCCAGCGGGCAAGTGCTGCGACCGGCGCGCCGTCGGCCATGATCTCGGTGGCCGGATGACGATAGACCGCGCGCAGGCCCTGATCCGACCGCAGCTTGACCAGATGATCGAGGTTCATGCAGGCGAGGATGTAGCCTTGGCCAGCTTTCATGCGCTCGCCGAGCCGCGCCAGGGCGTGGCGCTGGGACGCGAGCGTGATCCGCCAGCCGTCGACCTCGGCGACCGTGGACGCACCTGCAACGTGATTGAACGTCGTACGTGAGACTGTCTGCATAACACCACGCCGCACATGGAGATTTCGCAACGCAACAAAAGTGCAGCGGACGTTAACGGATTTTTTACGAATGCCAAGGGGATTGTCGCGTGAATCTTGGTGCACGGTGTCGGGCGGGATGCAGTGGACGCATGGCTGTCAATGCCGCCAGGGTTCGGGCAACAAGTCGCAGCGGGCAGCAGGTCGCATCAGGTAGCAGGTCGCATCAGGTGAGGACGGTGACCGTGACCCGCTTGGGCGTAGATGCGGCGCCGGCCTTGTCGGTAGCCGAGACATCGAACCCGCCGGTCGAGGTCGCGCCGTCATGGACGAACAGCACGCGGCCTCCCACCAGATCGGTCTCGCTGAATCCGGCAATCGGCGCGGTCGGCGCCTCGGCCATGGCCACAAACCCGCCGACCGCATTGGCCACAGTAAAGCGGACATCGTCGCCCGAGTCGTCGGGGTCGACCGCATCGATATCGGCTTGGGTGATCGGCACCGAGCGACCCCGGCGGACCACCACGTTGAGGTCGCCGTGGATTTCCGGCGGCACATTGCGCACGTCCGCCGAGAGGTCGCCTCCCGGCGCCATGGCGAGCTGTCCGTAGCGCACGTTGCCGCGCACCGAGCCCGATCCGCCGATGTTGATCAGATGCTTGGCCGTGACGTCGCCCTGTAAGGTGCCGTTGACCTCGATGCGGTCGGCGCGCACCCGACCGAACACCCGGCCACCGGCATGAATGCGCAAATCGGCGACTTCGATTCCGCCCTCGACGAGGCCATGCACGTCGATCGCGCCGCCCTGCCGGATGCGCCCCTTCACGACGAGATCGGCGCCAATGATGGTAGGGGATGGGGCTCGGTTCACGGGCTTTGGGCCTTTCTTGGGCCGCGCGCTGCGGCAGCGGAACGGTGACGATAGCAGAGCACTCGCGGCGATCCTATGGCCACAGCTTGGCCCGATGGCGTCCATCGTCTAAGACGAAAGCGACAAGACCCATCAGGAGCAGCCCCCATGGCCGAGGAAATCCCATTCCGGCGCGAGATGCAGTTTGAGTACGGCGTTGCGCGCACGCTGGCGCCGGGCGTTGACCGGCTGGTCGCCAACAATCCCGGGCCCTTCACCTACAAGGGCACCAACACCTACCTGATCGGGCAAGGCCAAGACATCGTGGTGATGGATCCGGGGCCCGACGACGACGCCCATTTCGACGCGACCATGAAAGCGATCGGCAAGCGCCGCGTCACGACCATCGCGGTGACCCATACACATCGCGACCATGTCGACGGTCTGCCGCGCCTGATCAAGGCGACCGGCGCCCGGACCGCAGGCTACGGCCGCAAGGCGCCCGACAGTGGCAAGCGCAAGACAAGCCCGTCCGGCGGGGAGTATGTCGACCTCGACTTCGTCCCCGACATCGCGCTGGCCGATGGCGACAGCCTCGCGGGCGACGGTTTTGGGCTCACGGCCGTATTCACGCCCGGACACGCGCCAGACCACCTGTGCTTTGCGCTCGAAGGCACGCCGATCCTGTTCTCGGGCGACCATGTGATGGGCTGGAACACGTCTGTCGTGGCGCCGCCCGAGGGCAATATGGCTGCCTATTTGCGCTCGCTCGACCGGCTGCTCGCGCGCGCCACCGACGAGGTTTATTTCGCAGGACACGGCGGGCGGGTGCTGCAACCACTGCGCGTCGTGAAAGCCTTCATCATCCATCGCCGGATGCGCGAAGAAGCAATCCTCGACTGCATCAAGCAGGGCCACAGCACGATCGAGGCTATTGTACCGGTCGTTTACCGGGGGCTTGAGCCTCGCCTTTTGCCCGCTGCTTCTCTTTCGGTGGCGGCGCACGTCGAGCGCCTGGTTGAGCGGGGTCTCGTCCGCTCTGCTGGCCCTGTGCTGCGACCGGAGCACCTTTCGGCCGTTTAGGCACGGCCTCCTGCGGCGTGCGGCGGCGCCGGCGTCGGTCGAGCCCCGGCACGTTGGTCTCGAGCTGCTGCTGCAGCTCGCGATAGAACCGGCGCACGCGATTGGCATTGCGGCCAAGATCGTGGTGGCCGTAGCGCGAGGCCGAGCGGACGTCGATGCGCGTCTCTCGCTGGTCGCCGTCGAGCCGCACCACCACGTCGTCGTAGAACCCCATCACCAGCGTGCGGTCGACGGCCTCGAAATAACCTGGCCGGCCACGCCCCTGCGCCGGCTCCTGAGCGACGATCGACCAGCGCAGGCGGCGCATCGTGTCGCCGACGATCTCGTGCACCTCCGTGATCGGGCGCTGCACGACGACCGGCTTGAGGTCGGGATAGTGCTCCATCTGCAGGTGGGCGTTGCGCGCGGCGGCGTACTCGACCCGGTTCGCATCTTTCGGTCGTTGTTTGGCGAGATTGATGAAGCGCGGCGTGGCGATCGGGTCGGTGGTCACATCGTTGAGCTCGGGCAACCTCATGACGTGAGGCGCGTAGGCTGCTGGCCAGACGAAAATGGCGAGTCCGACGAGGACGCCCGTCGCCGCGCTCCAGCTGCCCGACCGCCCGCGCCGCCAGATCAACACCGTCGCGATCAGTCCGAGCACCAGCGCCAGGGCGGCCCCGGCGATGGCCGCCTTGAACAGGTTCAGCGCCAGCGGTGTCCCCATCCAGCCGACCCGATGAAGGAGGACACCAGCGAGGATCAGTTGGACGCTGAATATCCCCACCCACCGCGACCAGCGGGCAAACGGCGTCGGGAAGGTGGCGAAGGTGGGCGTCATGCGACCGGTCGGTGCGGATTCGTCAGGCGGGACAATACCCGAGAATGCGACCAAGCACAGGCGCGAAGCTGCAACAGCACTTGAGCGACCGACAGGGCTCGCGGCGAGCACAGTCTCGACGATGCCGGGGCGTCAAGATCCAGCGTGTTGCCGCTGCAAGCATAGGCGAGGAGCCTGTTCCTGCAAATTCAGACCTGCCCTCGAGCAAACCTGCGAAGCGGAGGGCCTCGCGCAGCCCCGTGCAAGCTCGTGCAGTGCGTTTACCATGCGCTTTGCCAGGAGGGTAGCCAAGGGGTCGAGAATCGCGCTGTAGGGCCGAATTTGCGAGTTAACCTCGTCGCTGACCGCGCGCCTTGCCCGACCGCTACAACCTTTGCCAGAACGGATGGATCGCGGCCCGACTGGCTCTCGAGGCCCGACTGGCTCTCAAGGGTAGAGCCGCGTCGTCGTCCAGAGCGCGCCAGGCGTGTCCCGGCGAAAGACGAGCCGGTCGTGCAGGCGGAAAGGACGGTCGTGCCAGAACTCGATCTCGACGGGCGTAATGCGCAAGCCCGACCAGTGGGCCGGGCGCGGAATTTCGCCGAGCGGATAGCGTGCGGTGATCGCCGCCACCGCCTTCTCGAGCGCGAACCGGGTCTCGAGCGGGCGCGATTGGGCCGACGCCCAGGCACCAAGCCGTGAGCCGCGCGCCCGTGTCGCGAAATAGGCATCGGCCTCCGCGTCCGAGACCAGCGCCACGGTGCCGCGCACCCGGACCTGCCGGCGCAAGCTTTTCCAATGGAAGCAGAGCGCCGCCTTCCCGGCGGCAAGGATCTCGCGGCCTTTGGCGCTTTCGAGGTTGGTATAGAACACGAAGCCCCGGCTCTCGCCGCGCTCCGGCCCGTCGATGCCCTTCAAGAGCACCATGCGCACGTTGGGCAACCCGTCTGGGTCGACGGTGGCGAGCGCCATGCCGTTGGGATCGTTAGGCTCGGACCTCTCCGCATCCGCCATCCAGGCGGCGAACAGGGCGTAGGGCTCGGCAGCTGCGGTGAAATCGGGAGCACTCGGGGCTAGGGTCATGGCGGGGCGTGCTCAAGGTCGATCAGTAACGTCGCGACGGACCATACAGCATGTTGGGCCGCGCGTTGACCAGGGTTGAAATTGCAGCGTTGGCGTCGAGCGACTGGCTCGTCTAAAAGCCGGGCGAACCGTAGAAAGCCCCTGGAGCCCCTCATGACCGCCATCCGCGACATCATCGGCCGCGAGATCCTCGATTCCCGCGGCAACCCGACCGTCGAAGTCGACGTGGTGCTCGAGGGCGGCGTCACGGGCCGCGCCGCGGTGCCGTCCGGGGCCTCGACGGGCGCGCACGAGGCGGTCGAACTGCGCGACGGCGACAAGAGCCGCTATCTCGGCAAAGGCGTGAAGAAGGCCGTCGAGGCGGTCAACGGCGAGATCTTCGACGCGCTCTCGGGCATGGACGCGGAAGACCAGCGCCGCATCGATCAGGCGCTGATCACGCTCGACGGCACCAAGAACAAGTCTCGCCTCGGCGCAAATGCGATCCTCGGCGTGTCGCTGGCGGTCGCCAAGGCTGCGGCTACCGCACGAGGGCTGCCGCTCTATCGCTACGTCGGCGGGGCGCAGGCGCACGTGCTGCCCGTGCCGATGATGAACATCATCAACGGCGGTGCGCACGCCGACAACCCGATCGATATCCAGGAATTCATGATCATGCCGGTCGGCGCGCCTTCGTGCCGCGACGCGATCCGGGTGGGCTCGGAGATCTTCCATACGCTCAAGAAAGCGCTGTCGGAGGCGGGCCACGGCACCAACGTCGGCGACGAGGGCGGCTTCGCGCCGAATCTCAAGTCCGCCGACGAGGCGCTGGGTTTCATCATGACGTCGATCGAGAAGGCCGGCTACAAACCAGGCTCCGACGTTGTTCTCGCGCTCGACTGTGCAGCGACCGAGTTCTTCAAGGACGGCAAATATCACCTCGAAGGAGAGGGCAAGAAACTCGACGGCGCGGGCATGGCGAAGTACCTGGCCGACCTCGTGTCCCGCTATCCGATCATGTCGATCGAGGACGGCATGTCGGAGGACGACTGGGCCGGGTGGAAGGCGCTGACCGAGGTCGTGGGCAAGCGGTGCCAACTCGTTGGCGACGATCTGTTCGTCACCAACACCGAGCGCCTGTCGCGCGGCATCAAAGAAGGCATCGCCAACTCGATCCTGATCAAGGTCAACCAGATCGGCTCACTGACCGAGACGCTTGCCGCCGTCGACATGGCGCATCGGGCTCGCTACTCGGCGGTTATGTCGCATCGTTCCGGCGAGACCGAGGATGCGACCATCGCCGACCTCGCGGTCGCCACCAACTGCGGGCAGATCAAGACCGGCTCGCTGTCGCGCTCCGACCGCCTCGCCAAGTACAATCAGTTGATCCGCATCGAGGAGGCGCTCGGCGACACCGCGCGCTATGCGGGCCGCAGCGTGATGCGGGGGGCTTGAGACTACGACACGATGTCAGGCGAGGTCTGACACGCTGCACGGTTGGTAGACTAGCGCCGTATCTCGGCGCAGTTCTTCACTCGGGTTTAACCTCGCCAGGGGTAGAAAAGGGCGTCCCCGGCAGCATCGCCTGCCGGTCAGTTCCGCGTCGAGTGTCCCCGTGCCGCGTAAACCCAAATCCAGCCCCGGCAGATCGCTTCGACCGAAACCCGTGTTGCTCATCGCCATCGGTCTGGCGGTCTACTTCGGCTACCACACGATCCAAGGACGTCACGGCCTCGAGGCGCGTTCCAGACTGATCGAGCGTGCGAGCGTGCTCGACACCGAGATCAGAGCGCTCGAGGCCGTGCGCTCCCGCCTCGAGCGGGAGATCGCGCTGCTCGACGAGCGCGCGCCCGATCCCGATTTTGTCGAAGAGATCGCGCGCGACATGCTGGGATTTGCGAAACCCGGCGAACGCATCATCGTGGTGCGTCGGCTCGCGCGATGACTGGCGCCCGGTGTGGTCGACCACCGCGCCGGGTGCGTCCGCATTCGCCGTTTGGCTGGGCAGCATGGTTGCACGCTCAGGTCGAGCGCAACTGGCGAGATCTATCGCCGCCCGTTTGAGCGCGGCGTTACAACTCTGATGCTGGATCGCGGTCCCCGGTGGAAACCCGGCTTGGCCTCGTGTAGCGTTGGGACAACTCATCCGTTTGCCCGCGCTTTCCGGAGGCCCCATGGCGCTCAGCCCGCAATCAACGCCCATCATTCCGGGCGCTGGACCACAGCGTCCGGTACCGCAGTTCACGCCCGAGCAGGAGATCATGTCTTATAAGGACATGCTGCTGATCCGCCGCTTCGAGGAGCGCGCCGGCCAACTCTACGGCATGGGACTGATCGGCGGCTTCTGCCATCTCTACATCGGCCAGGAGGCGGTGGTCGTCGGTCTGCAGATGGCGTCGAAGGCCGGCGATCAGGTGATCACGACCTATCGCGACCACGGCCACATGCTGGCGACCGGCATGAGCGCCAACGGCGTGATGGCCGAGCTCACGGGCCGCCGCGGCGGCTACTCGCGCGGCAAGGGCGGGTCGATGCACATGTTCTCCAAGGAGAAGCATTTCTACGGCGGCCACGGCATCGTCGGCGCCTCGGTGCCGTTGGGTGCGGGCTTAGCCTTTGCCAACAAGTATCGCGGCAACGACAACGTGTGCTGGTGCTACTTCGGGGACGGCGCGGCGAACCAGGGCCAGGTCTACGAGACCTTCAACATGGCGAAGCTCTGGTCGCTTCCGGTTATCTTCGTCATCGAGAACAACCGCTACGCCATGGGTACGGCGACCGAGCGTTCGTCGGCGACCACGGACTTCTCGCAACGCGGCCTGTCGTTCGACATTCCCGGAATCCAAGTCGACGGCATGGACGTGCGCGCCTGCAAGGCGGCGGGCGACGAAGTGGCGGCACATGCGCGCGCCGGCAAGGGTCCCTACATCCTGGAGATGCTGACTTACCGCTATCGCGGCCACTCGATGTCTGACCCGGCGAAGTACCGCACGCGCGAGGAGGTCGAGCGCGTGCGCGAGGAGCGTGACCCGATCGAGCGGGTGCGCCGACGCATTCTCGAAGGCAAGGTCTCGAGCGAGGACGCGCTGAAAGCCATCGACGCCGAGGTGCGCCAGATCGTGCAGGCCTCGGCCGACTTCGCGCAGGCCGACCCCGAGCCGGATGTGGCCGAGCTGTGGACCGACGTGCTGGTGCCGGTTGGGGCGTGAGGCGACTAAAGGTTCTGACGATGGCCGATCAATCCACCTTCAAATTGGTATTCGAGACGGGCGTGCCATTGGCAGGGCTTGTCGCGGGAGCGATCGACGGATGGCGCTGCGGCTGGCTCTTGCTTGGTTTGCCGCTTACGCTTGCGGTATTGGCTATTTTTTTTCCGTTTCCAGGCCTCACCAACTCGCGTGAAATTGAAATCGCAATTGCGGCGGGGCTCTCCGCAGTCATTTATGTGCCTGCTTACGCAGTCTCGTGGGTCTTGGTGCGCATCCTGGTCGCAAGGAGAAAGAGAGAGACCCGGCGCAGATGATCGATGCAGCCAAACGTCCCGCGACCTACGCCGACCTCGAGGCGGTGCCGCCGCATCTTGTGGCCGAGATCCTGTTCGGCACTCTGGTAACGCATCCTCGGCCGCACCGGCGGCATGGCGGCGCGGCCAGCGCACTCGGGGCGATTGCGGCCAATGCCTACCAGTTCGGAGTTGGCGGGCCGGGCGGCTGGATCTTTGTCGTCGAGTCGGAATTGCATCTTGGGCCTCATGTCACCGTTCCAGATATTGCCGGTTGGCGACGCGAGCGCATGACGGAGGACCCTGATCAGGCATACTTCGAGGTGCCGCCGGACTGGATCTGCGAGGTTATCTCGCCGCGAACCGAGAAGTATGACAAAGGCGACAAGCGGCGTATCTACGCGACGTATGGTGTTCCGCATCTTTGGCACCTCGATCCCCGCGCGAGGACACTTGAGGTGTTTCGACTACAGGACAAGGATTGGCTGCTGACGCACACATTCATCGATCGCGAGGATGTGCGCGCGCCGCCGTTCGAGGCCATCACGTTCTCCTTGGGTCTGCTCTGGCCCTTTGATCCACCGTCAACTGAAACGCCATCCGACGAGACCCGCTAGATGCCCACACAAATCCTGATGCCTGCGCTGTCTCCGACGATGGAGGAGGGTAAGCTCGCCAAATGGCTGGTGCAGCCGGGCAGTCGCATCAAACCGGGCGACATCATCGCCGAGATCGAGACCGACAAGGCGACCATGGAGGTCGAGTCGGTCGACGATGGCGTAGTTGCCGAACTGCTGGTTGCGGCCGGCACCGAGAAGGTCAAGGTCAATACGCCGATCGCGGTGATCCAGGCCGACGGCGAGGCGGCTGCTTCTCCCTCTCCCCGTCCTTCACGGGGAGAGGGTCGTGGCGAAGCCGCGCTTCCAGCACGAGGTGAGGGGCGGCCGCAAGCTCCGATGTCGAATGGCGCCGGGCATGCGCCTGTTGCCGCCCCACACCCTAACCCTCCCCCCATGCAAGGGCAGGGCATGGGGAGAGGGGATGTGCGTGCGCCTGCCAACGAGCCCGGCTACACCGGCGAGACCGTTTCGCTCACCATGCGAGAAGCGCTGCGCGACGCCATGGCCGAGGAGATGCGGCGTGATCCCAACGTGTTTCTGATGGGCGAGGAGGTCGGCCAGTTCCAGGGCGCCTACAAGGTCAGCCAGGGCCTGCTCGAGGAGTTCGGCGACAAGCGCGTGATCGACACGCCGATCACCGAGCAGGGTTTTGCCGGCATCGGTGTCGGCGCGGCGATGTCGGGCCTGAAACCCATCGTCGAGTTCATGACCTGGAACTTCGCGATGCAGGCGATCGACCAGATCATCAACTCGGCGGCGAAGACGCTCTACATGTCGGGCGGCCAGATGGGGTCGCCGATCGTGTTCAGCGGTCCCTCTGGCGCGGCGTCGGGTGTCGGCGCGCAGCACAG
>JANOJW010000423.1:0-2737 GCA_031418955.1 Hyphomicrobiales bacterium
TTGAAGAGCGGATCCTTGGCGGCCTCTTCCTTGAGCACGTCGTTCCAAGCGGCCTCGTACTTGCCGAGATCTTCGTCGCTCCAGCGCTTGAACTGGACGCCGTTCTTCTCTTTCATCTCGGCCATGATGGTGAACTGTCCAGCCTCGCTCTCGGCGAAGTTGTAGGCAACGCCGGCAGTCGCCGCGATCTCGATGATCTTGCGGTACTGCTCGGGCAGCGCGTCGAACTTCGCCTTGTTCATCAGGATCTCGGAGCACGAGACGAGCTGATGCCAGCCGGGGAAGTAGTTGAACTTGGCGACCTGATGGAAGCCCTGCTTCTGGTCCATCGCCGGCATCGAGAACTCGGTGGCGTCGATGACGCCGCGCTCGAGTGCCGGGAAGATGTCGGCAGGCGCGATGAGCTGCGTCTGCACGCCCATCTTGTCCATGACCTTGGCGCCGAGGCCGAAGAAGCGCATCTTGATGCCCTTCATGTCGTCGGCGTTCTTGATCTCGCGGCGGAACCAACCCGATGTCTCAGGCCCGATGCAGAAGCAATCGAAGGCCACGAGGCCATTCTGGGCATAAATCTCGTCACGGAACTTGTTGCCGCCCGCAAACCACTTCCAGGCGAGGAACTCGCCGAAGCTCGGACCGAACGGCACTGTCGTGAAGAAAGCCATGGCCGGGAACTTGGAGGCATGGAAACCGGGGGTCGTCCAGCAGGCCTCGACCGAGCCCTTGCCGACGGCGTCGAAGCACTCGAGCGCCGGGATCAGGGCGCCGGGCTCATAGAAGCGGATCTCGAGCTTGCCGCCCGACATCACATCCACGTCCTTCTGGAACTTCTGACCCGGGGGGCCAAGATGCGGCAGCTGGCTGCCGAAGGCGCTCTGCATCTTCCAGCGAATTTTGTCCTGGGCGTGCGCCGCCCCAGTGATCCCAGCCAGAGCGAGTGCACCCGCCACGACCGAGACGCCAATCGACTTCAACGACATCAAGCTTCCTCCCTGTTGAGGCCCTGCTCATTACTTTTTTGTTGTTTTTTGTTGAGAGCCGTCCGGACATTTGCAGACTTTCAGGACTTTGCCAAGACGCAACGACGACAGGATCTTGAAATTCAGATTTCCAGCCCTAGTGATGGTGCGACGGGCTTACGTTCGACGGCCGTGCCGCACCATGGATCGTCGTAGCCATCAGGAAAGACGCCGCCCATGACCCGATCCCGCAAACCGCTCGAGGGACTGCTCGCCGTCACGCTCGAACAGGCGGTCGCGGCGCCCATGTGCGGCCGACGCCTCGCCGATGCCGGCGCCCGCGTCATCAAGCTCGAGCGGCCGGAGGGGGATTTCGCGCGCGGATACGATGCGCTCGTGCGGGGCGAGAGCGTGTACTTCCTCTGGCTCAACCGCGGCAAGCAATCCGTCGTTTGCGACCTTGCGAGCCCAAACGACCGTGCCCTGTTCGAGGCGCTGATCGCCCGGGCCGACATCTTCGTGCAGAACCTGAAGCCCGGCGCGCTGGCCAAGTTCGGTTATGCGCCCGACACACTTTGCACGCGGCACCCACGGCTGATCGCCTGCTCGATCTCGGGCTATGGCGACGAGGGGCCGTATGCCCAGCGCAAGGCCTACGATCTGCTGATCCAGGCCGAGTCGGGGCTCGCGTCGGTCACCGGCGACGAGGCGGCGCCCTCGCGCGTCGGCGTGTCGATCGTCGACGTGACCACGGGGTTGCATGCCTACGAGGCCATCCTCGAGGCGGTGATCGCTCGCGCCACAACGGCCAAGGGCGCCGACATCCGGCTGTCGATGTTCGATACCATGGCCGAGATGATGGCGGTGCCGTTGCTGCAAGGGATGCACGGTGCGGCGCCCAAGCGCATCGGCCTTTCGCATACCTCGCTCGCGCCCTACGGCGTGTTCACGACCCGCGACGGCATCCCGGTGTTGATCTCAGTTCAGAACGATCGCGAGTGGCGGCAGCTCGCGGCGGAGGTGCTCGGGGCGCCGGCGCTCGGCACCGACGCGCGATTTGCCACGAGCCCGGCGCGCCTCGCCAACCGCCCCGCGACCGACAAGCTCGTCGCCGACTGGTTCGCCGCGAACGACGCCGATGCAGCGATCGCCGCGCTCGACGCCGCCGACATCGCGTTCGGCCGCGTCAACGATTGGGCGGGCCTGGCGGCGCACCCTCACTTGCGCATGATGGACGTTGACACCGCCGTCGGACCGGTTCCGATGCCGGCGGCGCCCGCGCGCTGGCGCGGAGCGGCGACCGAACCCGCGCCGGTCCCAGCCCTCGGCGAGCACACCGCGGCGGTGCGGCGTGAGTTCCTCGGCGGGTGACGCGCCACTGCGGTGGGCGAGGAGGAGGCTCGGCACAACATATCGGTTGTCATCCTCGGGCTTGTCCCGAGGACCCATTTCTCAGCTTGCAGAAGCTGAGTAATCAGAGTTCGCCGGTCGCCGGGAATGCCCGAAATTCAAATGGAACCGGGGCGTCCTGGTGTTCATTCGAGGCTTTTGAGATCGCTGCACCATGGGTCCTCGGGACAAGCCCCAGGATGACAAACGACGAGGTTGTTACTCGGCCGCTCAGAGTCAAAAGACAATCATCCTAAATCCTGCAGTTGGGCGTGATCGTCCGACGTCGGCGTGACGCCATTCCTCAACCACGGGTCGCATCATCCCACCGGCAACCGCGCCGGCGGCTTCAGCTCGCGCCCGCCCAGAAAAACGCGCAGCGCGTGGCT
>JANOJW010000424.1:0-11690 GCA_031418955.1 Hyphomicrobiales bacterium
GTCATTCAATTCAGATGCGGCCTGCCTAACCAGAAGGCACATCCCTATCAAGTCACTGAAAAAACTTAGAATTAATACTCTTCAAAGGACTGGCACGGGTTCTGCTTAACGAGTCGTGAAGAACGGCCAAGTAGGGCCGAACCTGTCGCGAGACGGGGTGAGCTGACCGTCGAGGAACCCCATGAAGAAGATCGAGGCGATCATCAAGCCGTTCAAGCTCGACGAGGTCAAGGAGGCGCTGCAGGAGATCGGCCTGCAGGGCATCACCGTGATCGAGGCCAAGGGCTTCGGCCGCCAGAAAGGCCACACCGAGCTTTATCGGGGGGCCGAGTACGTGGTGGATTTCCTGCCCAAGGTGAAGATCGAGGTTGTCCTGGGCGACGACATGCTCGACAAGGCCGTCGAAGCGATCCAGCGGGCCGCCAAGACCGGCCGGATCGGCGACGGCAAGATCTTCATTTCTTCGATTGAGGAGGCCATCCGCATCCGCACGGGCGAAACCGGCGCGGATGCCGTCTGAGGACGACCACAAGCTTTCGGCTGGAGCCGTGCGCAGCAACGCACCACGGGGCCGGCCGTGCAAACTTGACCACAACACGTAAAAAACTGCAGCTCGTAGAACCAGGGGAGCCAAATGGCCGACAAGACCCAGACCGCACATGACGTCCTGAAGATGATGAAGGACAAGGACGTCAAGTTCCTGGACATCCGTTTCACCGACACCAAGGGCAAGCTCCAGCACGTGACGGCCGACGCCAGCTGCGTCGACGAGGCGATGTTTGCGGAAGGCTACGCCTTCGACGGCTCCTCGATTGCCGGCTGGAAGGGCATCGAGGCATCCGACATGACGCTGATGCTCGATCCAAGCTCGGCCCACATGGACCCGTTCTTCGCCCAGACCACGATGGCGATCTTCTGCGACGTCATCGAGCCCTCGACGGGCGAACTCTACGAGCGCGATCCCCGCTCGATCGCCAAGAAGGCGGAGGCCTACATGAAGTCGACGGGCGTCGGCGACGCCATCTACTTCGGGCCCGAGGCCGAGTTCTTCATCTTCGACGACGTGCGCTTCTCGTCCGACCCCTACAACACGGGCTTTCGCATCGACGGCTCCGAGCTGCCCTCGAACATGGGCACCGAGTACGAGATGGGCAACCTCGGCCACCGTCCGCGCGTCAAGGGCGGCTACTTCCCCGTGCCCCCGATCGACAGCGCCCAGGACATCCGTTCGGAGATGCTGTCGGTGATGGCCGAGATGGGCGTCGCCGTCGAGAAGCACCACCACGAGGTCGCCGCCGCCCAGCACGAGCTCGGCATCAAGTTCGGCCCGATGGTGACGATGGCCGACCACATGCAGATCTACAAGTACGTGATCCACAACGTCGCCCAGGCCTACGGCAAGACCGCCTGCTTCATGCCCAAGCCGATCTTCGGCGACAACGGCTCGGGCATGCACTGCCACCAGTCGATCTGGAAGGGCGGCAAGCCGATGTTCGCTGGCAACAAGTACGCCGACCTTTCCGACAGCTGCCTCCACTATATCGGCGGTATCCTGAAGCACGCCAAGGCCCTCAACGCCTTCACCAACCCGACGACCAACAGCTACAAGCGGCTCGTCCCGGGCTACGAGGCGCCCGTGCTGCTCGCCTACTCGGCGCGCAACCGCTCGGCCTCGTGCCGGATCCCGCTCGCGACCAACCCGAAGGCCAAGCGCATCGAGATCCGTTTCCCGGACCCCGCGGCGAACCCCTACCTGGGTTTTGCGGCGATGCTGATGGCCGGCCTCGACGGCATCCAGAACAAGATCAATCCCGGCGAGCCGATGGACAAGAACTTGTACGACCTGCCGCCCGCCGAGCTGTCGAAGATCCCGACGGTGTGTGGGTCACTTCGCGAGGCTCTGAACTCGCTCGACAAGGACCGCGCGTTCCTCAAGATGGGCGGCGTGTTCGGCGACGACATGATCGACGCCTACATCGAGCTGAAGATGGTCGAGGTCGACCGGACGGATATGACGCCGCATCCGGTGGAGTTCGATATGTACTACAGCGTGTGATGGGGGGGGGTAGCTATGGGCTGGCCCCGCTCTCGCCGACGGCATGATGAGCGGCTCCGCAGCGATGCGGGGCCGTTCGTGTTGAGCGCGGCCGTCCCGCGTGGTAGAATTGGTCATGGCAAACGACGATCAAATTGTGTCCGATCCTGAGATCATGGGCGGAACGCCGTGCATCAGAGGGACCAGGCTGACAGTTTATGCCGTGGCCGCTCGCATTCGTGGCGGCGAGACAGTGGCCGAGCTGCTTGACGGGTACCCACCTGAGATCACAGAAGAGCATGTGCAGGCAGCAATCGCGTACGCCGATCGGGTGCCGTTTGAGGAGCATCCCGACGGGCGGCCGTGGCGGAAGCGTCAGGCCGCCGAGAAGATTGCGTGAAGTTCCTGGTCGACGAATGCTTGTCGCACTTTCTCATTCGTGACTTCGCTGCGCGCGGCTATCCCGACGTCATCGACCCGGTGAATGTCGGCATGACCGGTGTTCGAGACGATACCATTCGGTGTTCGAGACGATACCATTGTCGCCAAAGCGATTACTGAAGACCGCATTGTGGTGACGGCCAATGCGCGGGACTATCGTCGCCTGTTGGCGCGCGAGCCGTTGTACCCCGGAGCGCTCTTGATCGAGCCATGGGATCGGCCGCACGCGTGGCAGCTCATTCTGCTCGCCCTGGCGTTCATCGAGTTGCAATCCCGGCCGGACGACTACATGGTCAATCGAGTGATCGAGGTGACTGCAACAGGCGGGATCGTGCCCTACGAGTTATCGGACGGGACGATTTGAACCGATCACCCACCCCAACTGCAGACGAATTCCTGGCAGTTGGCGCGGGTTTGGCCGATGGCGCAGCGGGCGCGCACGACCTTGCAGGTGCGGCAGGTGAAGGACGACAGGCAGCCGCGCACCCCGCCGTTGCGGGCGAAATTGCAGGTGCGCACGGTCTGGCAGTCGCGCTGGGAGGGGCCGCCGGGCGCGACCAGGGCTTGCTGGGCAAGGGCGCTCGCGGACGTGAGTGCGCCCGATAGAAAGCTGGTGGGGACAGCGGCGCCGATGATCAGAGCCGTCGCTAGTGCCAGCCTGGATATAACGCCGCGCATGGAACCCTCGTGTGCCCCTGCCGAGGCCGCTGCCACCCGGTGGAAGCATCTCGCAACCGGAGCCCTGGTTCAATGGTGGCGGTCGTGTGGCAACGGATTCGTGGTTAAGTGTGGTGGCGCGGCCACGTCTCGCTGTAGTGCGCGAAGGTCGGCCCATTGACCGCGCCCGGCCTACGCCGTACCGATTCCACCATCACCCTCCTGGAGCCCAAAGCCCCATGGACGCCCGTCCCGATACCGCCGCCGAAGCGGACCGGCCGCCCCCGGCGGGCTGGCTTGCCGGGCCGTGGTCGGAGCTTGGCGGCTGGGTGGCGCTGCTGACCTTCGCGTTCGACCAGGCGCACAAGTGGTGGATGATCCTGGTCTGGGGCCTCAAGCAAGGCGTGCGGGTGGAGGTGACGCCGTTCCTCGACATCGTCTACGTGATCAACACAGGGGTCAGCTTCGGGCTCCTCGCGCACGGCGGCCAGTGGGCGCTCGCCGCCTTCGCAGTGGTGACCTCGTTGGCGCTGTGGGTGTGGCTGGCGCGGGCTGGGACCAACCGGGTGATGGCGGTGAGCCTCGGCCTCATCATCGGGGGCGCGCTCGGCAATGCTCTCGACCGCCTGACGCTCGGCGGGGTTGCGGATTTCTTCTCGCTGCACGCCTGGGGCTACTACTGGTACGTGTTCAACATCGCCGACGTGGCGATTGTTGCTGGCGTCGCCGGGCTGCTGTATGACTCCTTCGTCACGAGTCGCAATGATGCCGTAAACCGGCCGTAAGCGACGGAAAGTCCCCCTAAAAGGTCCCCGCCAATGAGGGACCAGAGAAGTTGGGACCGAGGTTCGGACACGACGGGAGCGCATCGCATGCCGGTGAAGAGCACGGCGCGGGGGATTGCCATTTCGCTGTTGGTTTGCGCGGGAGCCCTCGGCCTCAAGGGCTGCGCGGGGTCGGACGGCGTCGAGTTCAACGGCAAGATCTTCGAGATGGTCGGCCTCGCCGGCGATCAGGCGCAAAAGCGCGAGCCCAAGACGCAAGCGCGAGCGCCGCTCGTACTGCCGCCTGATCCAAGCCGTTTGCCGGAGCCCGGAACGCAGCCGGCCCCGCTCGTGACCGGCGCTGTCGCCGAATGGCCGCGCGACCGTGATGCGGCGAAGACGCAGGACGCGGCAACGCGCGCCGCCGCCCAGAAGAAATACTGCGAGGACGGCAACTGGAAGGACAAGGCGCACAAGAAGGACACCGAGGGCACACAAGGCCCGGAGGGCAGCTGCCAGGGCAGCATCTTCTCGTCGATCGGCAAGTACCTTCAGGGCGACTGATGTCGTCGGCATGATCGGCCGGGGCGCTGCCGCGCCCGCGTTCGCGCCGGCGTGTTAACCGCTTGTCATTTGACATTGCCCGTCTCCGCCCCAACATGCGTGTCGCTTGTGTTGTGCCGGTGCTATGCGATGTTGCGGGCCGGATTCGAGTTCAGCCTGGTCCACAGCACACACTGATCCACAGCACACAACTTGGCGTTGACGTGCTGTTCCTCAACTCCCTCGGGTTCCTTCCATGCTCTCTCGGGCCCAATCGACCCTCTCAGCGCTGATGGTGGTCATTGCCATGCTCTCCCTCGCCTCCTTTGCCCAGCAGGCTGGCGCCGCGACACGCGCCTCCGAGTTTACTTTGAAGAACGGCATGCGGGTCGTGGTGGTCTCGGACCACCGTGCGCCGGTCGTCACGCACATGGTCTGGTACCGGGTCGGCGCGGCGGACGAGCCGCCGGGCGTCTCCGGCATCGCCCACTTCCTCGAGCACCTGATGTTCAAATCGACCGAGAAGATCGCCAATGGCGAGTTCTCGAAGATCATCTCGCGGATCGGTGGCCAGGACAACGCGTTCACCGGCCACGACGTGACCGCCTACTATCAGCGCGTCGCCAAGGACCGGCTGAAAACGGTGATGGAGATGGAGGCGGACCGTATGGTCAACCTCAAGCTGGTCGAGAAAGAGGTGCTGACCGAGCGCGACGTGATCCTCGAGGAACGCCGCTCGCGCACCGAGAACTCGCCATCAGCGATCCTCGACGAGCAGATCAACGCCGCGCTCTATCTCTCGCATCCCTACGGGCTGCCGGTGATCGGCTGGGAGCACGAGATGGCGAAGCTCTCGCGCGACGACGCGATGAGCTTCTATAAGCGCTTCTATGCGCCCAACAACGCGATCCTCGTCGTCACGGGAGACGTGACCGCCGACGAGGTCAAGGGCCTCGCCGAGGGCATCTACGGCAAGGTCCCGGCCAATCTGGAGGTCAAGGCGCGCCCGCGCCCGCAGGAGCCGCCGCATCGCGCGCCTCGCCGCGTCGAGCTGAAGGACCCGCGCGCCGGCAAGCCGTCGATGCAGCGTGCCTACGTGGTGCCGAGTTATCTCACCGCCGCGCCCGGCGAGGCCGAGGCGCTCGATCTCCTGATGAAGATCGCGTCGTCGGGACCAACGAGCCGTCTCTACAAGGCGCTGGTCGTCGACCAGAAGGTCGCCTCGAGCGCCGGCGGCTGGTACTCAGGGACAGCCCGCGACAGCGGTAAGATCGCAATCTACGGTGTGCCCGCGGACGGCGTCGGCCTCGACAAGCTCGAGGTGGCGATGGACGCGGTGCTGGCCGACATCAGGACGTCGGGCGTCACCCAGGCCGAGCTTGATCGCGCCAAGAAGAGCTATCTCGCCGAATACGTCTACGAGACCGACAATCAGGCGACGCTTGCGCGCCGCTACGGCTGGTCGATGACGGTCGGCCGCTCGGTGGCCGACGTCGAGGAATGGCCCGACCGCATCGCCAAGGTGACGCTCGCCGACGTGAAGGCCGCGGCCGCGAAATACCTCGACGTGCGCCGCTCGGTGACCGGCACGCTGCTTCCCGTCGCGCCCGAGGGCGAGGCGAAAGTGCCGGCCTCGCCCACTCACTCCAACCGCTCCTAGAAGAGGCGCCATCCATGGCCAGCTCTCCGCGCGCCATCTCGTCGGAGTCCGCCGCTGCAACCCGACGGCTCGTGCTCGTGCTCGGCGCGATCGCGGCGGTGTTCGCCGGGTTCGCGTGGTATGGGGCCCCGCCTCGGCAGGCACTCGTCAACACGAAGGCAAACGGCCCCATGAAGATCCAGCAGGTCAAGAGCCCCGGTGGCGTCTCGGCGTGGCTCGTCGAGGAGCGCAGCGTACCTTTGCTGGCGCTACGGTTCGTGTTCGAGGGCGGCAACGCCCAGGATCCGGCCGGCAAGGATGGCGTGGCGAACTTCCTGACCGCCATGATGGACGAGGGTGCCGGCGACCTCGATGCGCAGAAATTCCAAGAGCGCATCGAGGAGATCGCCGCCAAGATGGGCTTCGAGGACGGCCGCGATAGCTTCTATGGCAGCTTCGAGACGCTCACCGCCAATCGCGAGCCGGCGATCGAGCTGCTGCGTCTCGCGATCACCAAGCCGCGGTTTGACGAGGACGCGGTCGATCGCGTCAAGAAACAGCTACTCGCCGGTCTCGCCTTCGCGGCCAAAACGCCTAACAAGATCGTGGCGAAGGAGTGGAGTGCCGCGGCATTCCCCAACCACCCCTACGGCCGCCCGTCCGAGGGGAGCCCTGAGACCATCGGCGGGATCACCGGCGCAGACCTCGAGGCCTATCGGAAGCGCATATTCGCGCGCGATACGCTGCGCGTCGTCGCCGTCGGCGACATCGATGCAAAAACGCTGGGCACGTTGCTCGACAAGGTCTTCGGCGAACTCTCGCCCAAGGCCGAGTTGACGCCGGTGCCGGCGACCATCCCGAAATCGGCCGAGAAGCTCAAGGTCGTCGAGATGGACGTGCCGCAGTCGGTCGTGCAGTTCGGCATGAACGGGCTCGCGCGCAAGGACAAGGATTTCATGGCGGGCTTCATCCTCAACCAGATCCTGGGCGGCGGCGGCTTTGCCTCGCGCCTCACCGAGGAGGTGCGCGAGAAGCGTGGCCTTGCCTATTCGGTCTACAGCTACTTGCAACCCTACAAGCATACCCAGGTGTTCGGCGGCGGCGTGGCGACCAAGAACGAGGAGGTCGCGAAGTCGATCGAGGTGATTCGCGGGGAATTCAAGCGTATGGCCGACGACGGTCCGACGGCGACCGAGTTGGCCAATGCCAAGAGCTACCTCACTGGCTCCTTTGCGCTGCGCTTCGACACCAACGCCAAGATCGCCAATCAGCTGCTGTGGATGCTGCAGGAGGACATGGGCGTCGACTACGTCGAGAAGCGCAACGCGCTCGTCGACGCGGTGACGCTCGAGGACTTGCAGCGGGTCGCCAAGCGTGTGCTGACGGTCGACGACCTGATCATCACGGTGGTTGGCAAGCCCAAGGGGCTGGGCCGCAGCTGACCGGGAAGCGAGTGCGGGCCCGCCATTTTCCGGTCTGAGCAAGATGTACGCCGCGAACTGTGTTTAGGCGAAATCGGTGGGTGAAAGTCGAATGACGCGACTTCGGCCGGAACCGTCAGCGCAGGTGTGCGGGCCGCACTTTTCAACCGGGGAACAAGGTGGGCGTTGGGTTCGAGCAGACGGTCGTTGCGGGTGAGGGCCAACGGGTTCTCCTGACGCAAGACGTGACAGGCGTGCTGCAACCCCGCATCGGGATGCGCGGGTTGGACGCGGGGCACGTCAGGGCCTCGCTGGCTCGCCTCGAGACTGCAATGGCCGCCTTGCGGTCGGCCGTCGCGGGCGGCAGCTATCCACATGCAACCATTCTCTCGCGCGACGACGACATCGCCGAGGCCGAGACCGCATTGGCGCGTCTCTCAGCTGGCGCGCGCACCATCGTCTTTCTGGGTACCGGCGGCTCCAGTCTCGGCGGTCAGACGCTGGCGCAGCTCTCGGGCTGGAACATCCCCGGTGCGTCGGATCAATCCCAGAAGGGGCGGCCGCGGACGCGCTTCTACGACAACCTCGATGCCTCGACTTTCCACGGTGCGCTGACCAAGCTCGATCTCGCTTCGACGCGGTTCGTCATCACCTCGAAGTCGGGCGGGACCAGCGAGACCCTGGTGCAGGCGATCGCGGCACTCGACGCCGTGCGGTGCGCGGGGCTCGCCGACCTGATCCCGCAGCTTTTCCTCGCTGTCTCCGATCCCCCTGCGCCGGGCCGGACCAATGGTCTTCGGGATCTGGCCGCTGCATGCGGGCTTCCCGTGCTCGAACACCCGCCCAGCATCGGCGGCCGCTATTCCGCGCTCTCTATCGTCGGACTGCTGCCGGCCATGGCGCGGGGCTCGGACGCGCGATTGCTCAGGGCCGGTGCGCGCGCTGTGATCGAGCCGTTGATTGCCGGACTTGCAGCGAACGCGTACGCGCCGGCGGTTGGTGCAGCGGTCGCGACAACACTGGCCATCGAGCGTGGCGTCCGTGTCAACGTGATGATGCCCTACAATGATCGGCTGCATCGGTTCGGTGCCTGGTACGCGCAACTTTGGGCCGAGAGCCTGGGCAAGGGCGGGCAGGGCACGACGCCGCTCGCCTGCCTTGGACCGCTCGACCAGCACAGCCAGCTCCAGCTCTTCATGGACGGCGCGCCCGAGCACTACCTGACGGTCGTGCGTGCGGTGGAGGCCACGACACGCCCGCCGATGCCGCACGATCTTGCAAGGCTTGCCGGTATCGACTTCATGGGCGGACGCACCATCGATGCGCTGGTCGCCGCGCAAGCCGAGGCGGTATCGGACGCGCTGATGCAGGCCGGACGGCCAGTGCGGACAATCACCCTCGACCGGCTTGACGAGGCCTCGCTCGGGGCGTTGATGATGCACATGATGCTCGAGACGATTCTGTCCGCGCATCTGCTGGGTGTCGATCCGTTCGACCAGCCGGCGGTCGAGCTGGCCAAGCAACTCACGCGCCGGCGGCTGTCACCACAGGATTGACGGCCGGCGCAGCCGCGACACTTGAACTGCGGGTCTGGAGTGGAGGACGCGATGAGCGACCACGCCGTCATCGTTTGGTTCCAGTACGGCCAGCAGGATCTCGCCCCGATGTTTGCGGTGCAGGATCGACTAACCGAGGCCATTGAGGCTGCGGGCGTCGGCGAGTTCGATGGTAATGAAATCGCGGACGATGGCTCGGACGGGTCCTTCTACATGTACGGGCCGGATGCGGACGGCCTGTTTGCGGCCGTCGAGCCGATCCTGAGGGCGACGCCGTTCTTGGCCGGTGCGGTCGTCGTGCTGCGCTATGGGCCGCCCGATCCCGAGAGCCGGGAGACCAAGGTGGTCCTGTAGCGGCCGTCACTGTGCGGTGCGTTGCATGAGAGAACCCCAGTGCCATGCCCATCCGCCAGCTCAGTCCCGAGACGGTCAACCGGATCGCCGCCGGCGAGGTGATCGAGCGACCCGCGAGCGTCGTCAAGGAGCTCGTCGAGAACGCCATCGATGCAGGCGCGCGATCGATCGAGGTGGTGACCGTCGCGGGCGGCCTGTCGCTGATCCGCGTCACCGACGATGGCTCCGGCATGGACGCAGGCGATCTGGCGCTCGCCGTCGAGCGGCATGCGACCTCCAAGCTGCCCGAGGATGATCTCTTCAACATCGCCACGCTCGGGTTTCGCGGCGAGGCGCTGCCCTCGATCGGCTCGATCGCCAGCCTGCAAATCCGCTCGCGGCGGCACGCGCCGGATGCATCGTGGGGCCACGCGCCGGTTGGTACTGGGCAACCGAAGGCGCCAAGCGAAAGCGGCCTCGAGATCGTCGTCGATCGCGGCCTGAAGTGCCCGATCCGCCCGTCGGCGGTGAACCCCGGCACTCTGATCGAAGTGCGCGACCTGTTTTCGGCGACGCCGGCGCGGCTCAAGTTCATGAAATCCGAGCGCGCAGAGAACCTCGCGACCACGGAGATCGTGAAGCGCCTCGCCATGGCGCATCCCGCAATCGCCTTTTCCCTGACCACGGGCGAGCGTGCAGGCCTCGTGCTGCCGGCGGCGGAGGCGGGGCCTGAGGGCCTTTTGAAGCGGCTGGCGCGGATCATGGGGCGCGAGTTCGTCGACGATGCGGTGGCGCTCGATGGCGAGCGGGAGGGCGTGCGGCTATCGGGCTACGCCGGACTGCCGACGCTGCACCGGCCGGACTCCGGCCTCCAGTTCCTGTTCGTCAACAACCGGCCAGTTCGCGACCGGCTGCTGCTCGGTGCGGTGCGCGCGGCCTACGGCGATCTGGTGCCGAAGGGCCGCCATCCTCTTTGCGCGCTGTTCGTCGCACTCGATCCCACCGCCGTCGACGTCAATGTGCATCCGACCAAGGCCGAGGTTCGTTTCCGCAATGGGGCAGCCGTCCGCGCGCTCATCGTCGGCGGTCTGCGGCATGCACTGGAAGCCGCGGGCCATCGCGCCACCGTTTACGGCGGCGTGCGCACGCTCGACGCGATGACGGCCAACGCGGGCGCGGCTGCATTCGGGACGGCACCGAATGGCGTTGGCGCTCAGCGTGCGTTCGGGGCGGCCGGCGCCGGTTGGCGGCCAGCACCTGCGCCCTCGCACGCTCGCGGGTTCGGCGAGGCGATGCAGGCGCCGCTCAAGGGCGTCGACACGCCGAGCGCGTCCTCCTCGTCGCCCGCGGCCGACGCCGCGCAATCGCGGCCACTGGGTGCAGCGCGAGCGCAGCTGCACGACACCTACATCGTCGCCGAGACGGCGCACTCCGTGATCATCGTCGACCAGCATGCGGCGCACGAGCGGCTCGTCTATGAGCGCATGAAGGCTGGCCTCGTAGCGGGCGGTGTGCCGCGCCAGGGCCTGCTGATCCCCGAGATCGTCGAGCTCGATCCGGACGAAGCCGCAGCGCTGCTCGCGCACGCCGACGAGCTGCTCGATCTGGGCCTCGCGGTCGAGGCGTTCGGGCCGGGCGCGGTCGCCGTGCGCGAGACGCCCGCGCTGCTCGGGGCCACGGACGCCAAGGCACTCGTGCGCGATCTCGTCGCCAGCGTCGTCGCCGAGGGTGGCGCTGCGCCGCTGAAGGATCGCCTCGAGGCCGTCTGCGCGACCATGGCCTGTCACGGCAGTGTGCGCGCCGGCCGCCGCCTCACGGGCGCCGAGATGAACGCGCTGCTGCGCGAGATGGAGGCGACGCCGTTCTCGGGACAATGCAATCACGGCCGCCCGACCTACGTCGAGCTGCGGCTCGGCGACATCGAGCGGCTGTTCGGGCGGGGGTGAGAGGCGAGCGGCGTTCGGCTTGGTCAGCAACGGGCCAGGAAGTGCCGTCCTGCGACGCGGATGATCAGACGGCCTGTGTTTTTTGTGGCCGCCAGTCGACAGTTTCGGTCCAATTCTGGGTGCACTGCGGTATAATCCGCGGAAATAAACGGCAGATATCGCGTCATTTCCGACCGCCGCAGTCTTCGTGCAAAAGTGGCGACACCTGAGTAGTTTCCGATGCTGGCGCAGACTCTCTGGTTGGGCGCAACCTGTGCTCAATGGTTGGTTCACGCGTGCTTCCATCGTCATTCGGTATCGCGCGCAAATGGACCTCCCGTTTCCGCGGGAACAAAACGCGCGATTGCTGCGCGTG
>JANOJW010000425.1:0-12902 GCA_031418955.1 Hyphomicrobiales bacterium
TCAAGGGGTACTTGATGTAGTACATGTGCCCTGAAGGATCGCGGTCGAGCACCTTGTTCAGCGCCGCTGCGTTGAACGGAACCGGATTGCCGTCTTTGTCCTTCTGGTCGTGCGCCCACTTGAACGAGCCTGTGTGCTCGCGCGGCTCGACCTCCAGGTCCGACACCGCCGACTGGAACTCCGGGTCCCAGTTGACGAGCCGCTTGTCGCGATAGATCAGGTTGCGTCCGGGAGTCGGGCCCGGCGTATTCGCAAGCTCGACAAACACCTTGATTACAGCGCGCACCATCTGCTCGTCGGGAGCGCAACGCTCACCCATGGTGAAGCGCTCGCGCGACCAGTCGCACGACGCGCCCAAGCGCTTCAACTGGTTGACAATAGTGCCGCCGGACAGCGCCTTCCACTCCCAGACCTTCTCAACGAACTCGTCGCGGCCGAGCGACTTGTAGTCCTTCTGTTCCAGAGCGAGCTGGCGGCTGACCACGAGCTGCGTCGCGATGCCCGCGTGATCGGTGCCCGGCTGCCAGAGCACATCCTTGCCCCGCATGCGTTCGAACCGGCACAGCACGTCCTGCAGCGTGTTGTTGAGCGCATGCCCCATGTGCAGCGAGCCCGTCACGTTCGGTGGCGGAATGACGATGCAGTAAGTCTCGGCCTTGGCGCGGTCGGGCCGGCCGGCCTTGAAGGCGTCGGCCGTCTCCCATGCCGCGTGAATGCGCGGTTCGATGTCGGAGGGCTGGTACTTCGTATCGAGGTTGTTTTCGGACATGGGTCAGCCGATCGGGAAATGCGAGCACGCGACGTGCGAAGGATGCAAGCCGGCTGGCGTCAGGCCGCCGGCACCATCTTGCCGGGATTGAGGATGTTCTTGGGGTCGAGCGCCAGCTTGATGCTGCGCATCACGTCGAGGCCGGCGCCATGCTCCTTGCGCATGTATTTCATCTTGCCCTGGCCGACGCCGTGCTCGCCGCTGCACGTGCCCTCCATTCGGATGGCGCGCTCGGCGAGGCGGTGGAGATACTCCTCGATCGCCGCCATCTCCTTGGGGCTCTTGATGTCGACCATCGGGGTCGTGTGGAAATTGCCGTCGCCGATGTGGCCGACGATCGGGGAGATGAGCCCGAGCCGCGCAATATCTTCTTGCGTCTCGCGGACACATTCAGCCAGTCGCGAGATCGGCACGCACACGTCGGTCGCGATCAGCTCGCGGCCCGGCCACGTCGCCTTCACGGCCCAGGCCGCATCGTGCCGCGCCTTCCACAACCGGCGGCGGTCCTCCTCGGCTTCGGCCCAATCGAAGCGGATCGCGCCTTCTGTCTCGGCGATGGCTTTGAACTGCTCGACCTGGTCGCGGGCCGAGACCTCGGTGCCGTGAAACTCGAGGAACAGGGTCGGCCGCTCCTCGAGCGTGAGCTTCGAATAGAGGTTCACCGCCTTGACTTGCAGCCCATCGAGCAGCTCCATGCGCGCGATGCCGAGGCCGAGCTGGATCGATTGGATCACGGCATTGCAGGCGCCCTCGACGCTTTCGAACGGGCAGACGGCCGAGAGGATGCGCTCCGGGATGCCGTAGAGGCGAACTGTCGCCTCCGTAATGATGCCGAGTGTGCCCTCCGAGCCGACGAGCAGGCGCGTCAGGTCGTAGCCGGCCGACGATTTGCGTGCACGCTGCGCCGTCTTGACGATCGAGCCGTCCGCCATCACCGCCGTGATGTTGAGCACGTTCTCGCGCATGGTGCCGTACTTGACGGCCGTGGTGCCCGAGGCGCGGGTCGCCGCCATGCCACCGATGGTTGCGTCTTCGGCGCCCGGGTCGACGGGGAAGAACATCCCCATGTCGCGCAAGTGGTCGTTGAGCTTTTTGCGCGAGACGCCGGCTTCCACCGACGCATCGAGGTCGAGCTCGTTGATCGTCAGAATGCGGTTCATACGCTGGAAGTCGAGCGAGAGGCCGCCGTGCGGCGCATTGACCTGCCCCTCGAGCGACGTGCCGGCGCCGAAGGCGATGACCGGAACCCGATGGGTCGAGGCGATGCCGACGATGTCGGCGACCTCGGTTGTGGTTTCGGGCCATACGACCGCGTCCGGCAGCTCGCTCTGATGCCAGGTGACGGTGTTACTGTGCTGGCGGCGCATCGCCTCGCCGGTCTGCACGCGATCACCGAACCGCTGCCGGAGGATTCCGATCACGGTCCCGGTGTCTTGCGCCCGTCCGCCCGCTCCCGAATCTGTTGCAGCCATGGTTCGCCCTTTCGCTCAACGAATTCATCGAGTTGCCAGCTTGGTATGCAGCACCTCGGCTGGCATCGAGTTGCAACAACGCCACACCCGCCGACCGTCTGCTGCCATAAGCCCGTGGCGAAATAGCCTTTTTTCGGGCCAGTGGGTAGGTTAAACAGCGCCCGGAAGCCAGGGCTTCTTAACCACTGTAGGGAGTTGTGCATGTTGCGGAGGCTGCTAGTAGGAGTCCTCGCCCTGTTTGCGTTCGGAGCGGCCCACGCTGCGAGCGCCCAGGTCGAGGTCACACTGGGCGAGGAAGTCGCGCTCAAGATCATCCCGGACCGGGATACCATCGATGCACGCAAGGTCCCCGGACGTTTCCGCGGAATTCGCGTGTATGCGCTCGACGGCTCGGCCGTCGACATCTCGACCATCGACATCGTTTATAACGACGGGTCCAAGTTCACCGAGGATCGCGGTCGCCTGATCCAGCTCAACGCGGCGGACGTGCGCACCCGCGTGATCGGTCCGCAGGGCGGCCAGGGTCCCGAGAAGTTCATCGACAGCATCGTCCTGAACTACAAGACGGCGCAGGGCCAGCAGCAGCGCGCCCGCGTCCGCGTGGTGGGCACCACCAGCACCGAGGGCGCTCGTGCCGTGCGCCCGGCCGGTCCTGGTGGCCCCGTTGCGGCACCGATCCAGCCGGCTCCGAGCCGTCCGGCCGGTCCTGCACCAGGCCCGGTCACCGTCGCTCCGACCGGCCCCGCTCCGGTGCAAGGTGCGCCGGGTTGCGTGACGGCCGGCGGTGACGTGCTGTTCGGTGTGCAGTACGTCGGTTTCGGCCAGGATCGCGACGTGATCAAGGTCGGCAGCGAGTTCGGCAAGTTCGACAAGATCCGCCTGCGCGTGCTCGACAACGAGATCTTCATGAACGAACTGCGCGTCGTGTATTCCAACGGCGAGCCGGATGTTCTGGCGGTCGCGGCCAACATTCCGCAGAACACGCGCACGAAGTGGTTCACCCTGAAGGGCGATCGCTTCATCAAGGAGATCCAGCTCGTCTACAAGAGCCGTCCGGGCTTCAAGGGCCAGGCGCGCGTCGAGGCGTTCGGCGAGTTCGCCGAGGGCTGGTACAATCCCGGCCAGTCGTGCGGCACCGCTGGCGGTCCGCCGTCCACCAAGGGCGACGGTATCGCCCATGGCGCCAACCGCGGCTGGCTCTATCTCGGTGGCCAGCAGCCACTGTTCTTCTCGGTCAAGAAGGGCCTGGGCTACGAGAACGACACCGTGTCGGTCGCACGCAACGCCGGCTTCCGCCAGCTTCGCCTCGACGTCAAGGATCGCGCCATCACGCTCAACCGCCTGACCATCGTCTACGGTGACGGGACCAACGACGTCATTCCGGTCGGCGCCCGCGTCGACGGTGGCAGCTCGTATGGCCCGATCCAGCTCAAGCCGAAAGCCGTGCGTGAGATCCAGGTGAGCTATCGCTCGCGCCTGCTCGACGCCAAGGCTGGCGGCAAGAGCTACGCGTTCGTCGAGTTCTGGGCGCAGTAAGCCCGAGCGCGACAACGACTGTCGAAATGCGAAGGGGCGCGTCGTGCGCCCCTTCGTCTGCTGGGAGCGAGCCCCGTACGCGGCTTTCAATGGCTGATCGAAAAAATACAATCTTTGAAATGGGTTATGACGGTTGTACGGCATCGCACCCTCAACTAATTGTGCATTGCAAAATAACTTGTTGCGTCGCACCCTGATCCAAACAAAATAAGGAGTAGGGTCATGAGCGTCGAACCCTCGCCGTCCGTCATCACTTTGCCAGGCACACCCTCGCCGGGCACGCCCTCGCAGGGCACCATTCGCAAGTTGCTGGCCAACGAGAGCGACCGGTTCCACGACCACCTTCTGCGGCTCGACAAGGACAGCCGGCACCAGCGGTTCGCGCACGGTGTCTCGGACCAGTTCATAGCCGATTATGCGGCCCGCATGAGCGACATGGGCGGCATCGTGTGGGCCTCCTTCGTCGACGGAGAAGTCCGCGCCGCCGCCGAGCTGCGCCGCCTGTCCGACACCTGGGGCCACGAGGCGGAAGCGGCGTTCTCGGTCGAGAGGCCGCATCAGAACCTCGGGCATGGCGGCGAGCTGATGGGCCGCGTCATCCGCGCAGCGCGCAATCGCGGCGTACGGTTGCTCTACATGGTCTGCCTCGCAGACAACGCCCGCATGCAGGCGATCGCGCGCCGCCACGAGGCGGAGCTTCGCTTCGAGGTCGGCGAGGTGATCGGCGAGATCATCCCCGAGGGGCCGAGCTACTTCTCGCTGCTCGGCGAGGCGGTCGAGGACCGCGTCGCCCACATGCTGGCGGTGCTCGATCTGCAGTCGCGGATCGCCAAGGCGGCGTGAGGCACGCCGCGTGCGCCGTGGGCTCTGATGGCAGACCTACAGCAGGCCCAGCTCGGCGAGCTCCTTGCGCAGGCGCGGCGGCATCTCGGCCACCTGATCGCGCGCGGACTTGCCCAGATCGGCGGGCGCCTCGTCGTGCTTGAGATAGCGCCAGCCTTGGAAGGCGCGGCGCGGCATCGGCCGCACCTGCACGATGGTCCAGTCGAGGATCAGCAGCGCGCAGGGCGTGCCGTTGTCTTTGGCGCCCTCGCCGATGTCGACGAGCTTCTGGCGCGCCTGCACGATGCCTTTGATCACCCAGTAGAGCGAGCCGCCGTCGAGCAACTCCTCGCGCCGCTTCGGCGTCTGGAACGTGCGATGCGACAGCTGGGGCTTCTGACCGGCCTTCTTCATCTGGCGCAAGCGCTCGGCCTGCCAGGCGCCCAGATCCTCGATCGAGTCGCAGCCGACGCAGAGCTTGATCAAGTGCAGCGGCATGGGGTCTCTCGGCGGATGGCTCGTTGCGGCATCGATAGCATGCGAACGGCGCCGCACGCACGCAAGCCCGCATGTTTCAACAGGTTTGCCGCGCGTTCAACGCCTCGGCGTGGCCCAGGCCGCCTGCGCGGCGGCAAGGCTCGCCAGCGCCGACACGACCACGTTCCAGCCCGCGAACGATAGCCCGAGTAACCGCCACGGCGCCTCGTCGCAGCGCGCCACACGCGTCGTCGGCAGGCGATCGAGGATGCCGCCGCTGCCGCCGCCGATCGGGCGCATCACCACCGCGCAGCTGTCGGGACCGAGCCAGAGTTTCTCCTCGACGCCGACGTGATAGATGCCGAGCCCAGCGTTGGCCAGGAAAGCGACAGCGACCAGCGCGAACAGCACCACAGCCATCCCCCTGCGGCCCATGGTGAGCTGCATCAGCGCCACGAATAGCAGCGGCAGGCAGGCATAGTAGGCCCAGCGCTGCATCAGGCAGAGCGGGCAGGGATCGTAACCGCCGATGTGCTCGAAGCCGAGTGCCGCCAGGATGCCGCCGGCCGCCAGTGCCAACGCGACGGCGCCGGCCCGGTAGCTCGGCTCCGTCGTCGCCGCGGTCGCACGCATTGCCATCGAGGTTATGACCGCTCTGACCGGGCGCGCTCCGTGCGTACCTTCAGCCAGATCCGCGCGATGAATAGCAGGGCGGCCGCCGCAAAGGCGAGCAGAAGCGGCTTCAGGCTGACCTTCGAGAGAATCTCGGATGGGTTGGTGATCTGCGCTACGCTGTGCACCGTCGCCCCGACGCTGGCCCAGAACAGCGGCCGGATCCAGGAAGCGAGCAGCGAGCCGATCATCAACGACTTCAGCGAGATACCGGCGGTCGCGGCGAGGATCGGAACGAGCGGACTGGTGATCACCGGCGCCAGCCGGAGTGCGATGGCGGCCAGTATGCCTTCTGATCGGGCGATCTCCAGAATGGCCGCGAGCCGCCCTGATTTGTCGCGCTCGGCAAGGCCGCCGATCTTCTCGTCGGCGAAGCGGCCGAAGCCGAGCCGGGAGGCGCCAAACACCAGGGGCGCCGCGAACAGCTGGGCGACGTAGTAGATGAAGGCGGCGATCGGCGCGCCGAAAATGAAGCCGCCGGTAAGCATGGTGATCGTGCCCGTCGGCAACACCAGCAGCTGCAGCACAAAGGCCAGCAGCGAGAAGATAATCAGCGCGGTCAGGTAGTTGGCCTTGACCTCGGCGTCCAGCGCCCGAACGGTCGCCGCGACCCAGGCGGCGCCGCCGCCAGCCGTCAGCCAGTAGATGCCGGCTGCGGACAAGACGCCGAGAAGCACCAGCGCTAGAAGGCCAAGCCGTCGCGCTTGCCCGCTGTTTGCGCCTGCACCCGACGAGGCCATGCTGAGTCCCAACGCCGACAGAGTTTGATTGCGAGCGGCCAGCGCTGCACTCCTGCGGGCGTTGATAGGAGAGCAGACGAGGCCTAGTCTAGTGTTTCATTTGGGGCCCAATGCCGCGGGCGCATTCGGCGGACATTCAAAAAAGGGGCGGCCCATTGGACCGCCCCTCGCAGAAGTTGATCGTCAGCCACCGGTTGGCTGTCGTTTCAGAGGGCTGCCGGGCGCAGGCCAGCGGTCAAGCACGCAGCCGGCTCTTTCCGACCGCCTTGATCGTCGCGGGGCTCGTCGGTCACGCTCGGGAAGACGCCCCGGAGCATGGCCCAGACGGCCTCGGAGCGCTCGCGGCGGGCCTTGGCGGTGACCTGCTCGATGTAGTCGCGATCAACGCCGTAGAAGGTTGGACGATGGGTGCTCATGATCGATCTCCTGTTTCGGATGGTTTCGATGCATGAGTTATGTAGGAACCATACATCCCCTACAAACGATCCTTTCTTGACTTTTGAGTTAGAAAAACTCATCTATAGGTCATGTTACGCCCGCTCCCACCCCTCAATGCGCTGCGGGCCTTCGAGGCCACCGCCCGGCATTTGAGCTTCACCAAGGCTGCCGATGAATTGTCGGTGACGCCGGCAGCGCTCAGCCACCAGGTTCGCGGCCTCGAGGAGTTGCTTGGGGAGCGCCTGTTCCGGCGCATGGTCCGCTCGATCGCGCTGACGCCGGCCGGCGAGCTGCTCTATCCGGGCCTGCACGCAGCCTTCGTCCAGATCCGCCAGACCGTGGATCTGCTCACGCACCGGGCGAGCGACCGGGTGCTGGTGGTGAGCGCGCCTCCGGGGTTTACCTCGAAGTGGCTGGCGCCGCGCCTTTACCGGTTCATGATGGCCAACCCGGACATCGATACGCGCGTTTCGGCCTCCACGTCGCTCTCGACCTTCGGCGCAGACGGGGTCGATGTCGCGATCCGCAATGCGCACGGGCCGATGACCGGCCTGTGGTCGGAGCACCTGTCCGATGTGGTGGTCACACCGGTTGCCTCGCCCCGCCTGATCGCCGAGCACGGCGGCCTCGCGTCACCTGGGGATCTCGCCCGCGTGCCGCTGATTCACGACGACATGCTCGGCAAACTGCCCGGCACACCGACGTGGGCTGACTGGCTGACTATGGCCGGCGTCAGTGGCGTCGACCTGACCCGGGGCTTGAGGTTCTCGAGCTCGGACCATGCGCTGGAGGCGGCGGGCGAGGGTGCCGGCGTGCTGCTCGGCCAGCGCATCCTCGCCTGCGACGACTTGCGCTCGGGCCGGCTCGTCGCGCCGTTCGCGCTGGAGTTGCCATCGTCACGCTCGTTCCGCGTCGTTTGTCCCGACGGTCACGAGACCCGCCCCAAGATCAAGGCCTTCGTCACGTGGCTGCGCGACGAGATGGCGCTGATGCGGACCAAAGCGGCGGCGGTCGCGCCATCGCACGCCATCCCGGCACGCACGGGCTCGTGAGAGGGGTTCGCGGCAGCAAATGGCAGAAGGAATTCGACGCGCATGACCTGGTCGATCATCGCCCGTGATGCCGCCAACGGCCGCATCGGGATTGCAGTTGCGACGTGCGCGTTCGCGGTCGGCGCGCGCGTGCCTCATATCCGCACGGGTGTCGGCGCGGTGGCGACGCAGGCGCTGACCAATGCCTATTTCGGACCGCGCGGCCTGGCGCTTCTGGCGGCCAGCGCCTCGGCGGAGGACACCGTGCGCCTGTTGCGGGCCGCCGACGACGGCCGCGATCAACGTCAGGTGCACGTGATGGACCGCGACGGTCGTACGGCGGCGGCGACCGGAGCTGCGTGCATCCCCTGGTGCGGGCACCTCAAAGGCGAGACATGGTCGCTTGCCGGCAACATGCTGGCGGGCGAGCAGGTGCTCGCCGAAACGGCGCGCGTCTACGAGGCGAACCTCACGATGCCATTCGCACGGCGGCTGCTGGCGGCGATGCACGCAGGCGAGGCGGCCGGCGGCGACAAGCGCGGCAAGCAGTCGGCAGCCTTGCTGATCCATGACGGCGACGATTTGGCGCTGCTCGACCTGCGCGTCGACGACCACGCCGAGCCGTTGCAGGACCTGTCGCGGCTGGAGGCGGTCGCGCGCGAACGGTACATTCACATGCGCCGCTACAGCCCGACGCGCGACAATCCCACAGGGTTGATCGACCGCGGCGAGCTTGATCGCGCCATCGAAGCCTCGATCGCCGAGGGGTACGAGTGAGGCTCAGTCGCGGCTCACGCCCACGGCGGCTTGATCCAGTTGAACAGCGCGATACCGCCGTCGACGACGAGGGTGGTGCCGGTGACGTAAGCCGTGAAGCGGTTGGAGAGCAGCGCAACGGCGGGACCGGCCAGATCTTCGGCATTGCCGAGGCGACCCATCGGGATCTTGCCTGAGAAGTCGTAGGCCGCCGCGTTGAAGCCGCCGCCCGGGATCGCGCCCGGCGCCAGCGCATTGACGCGGATGCCGGCGGGACCGAACGCGCGGGCGAGTTCCTTCACCACCATGGTCTGCCCCGCCTTCGAGGCCGCGTAGTGGGGCAGGTTCCGCGGCGTCTCGGCATGCAGCGATGTGACGAACAGCATGCGGCCCTTGATGCCGGCGTCCTGCATGCGGCGGCCGACTGCGCGCGCGAGGAAGAAACCGGAACGCAGATTGACGTTGAGCATGCCGTCCCAGGTCGCCTCGTCGACGTCGAGGGCGTGGTCGACCTCGCGACGCGGCGGGCAGGCTGCGTGCACCAGCATGTGCAGCGGCGCGCTGGCGATCCGGGCGTCGAGCGCCCGCCAGCCGTCGGATGTCGACAGGTCCGTCGGAACCGCCTCGGCCGAGCCACCGTCGGCCGCGATCTGCGCCAACGTTGCGGCGTTGCCAGCCGCGTTGACGTCGGCGAGCAGCACGTGCGCGCCTTCCCTGGCGAGCGCGACGGCAATGGCCCGGCCGATGTTGGAGGCCGAGCCCGTGACGAGCGCGCGCTCGCCGGGGAAGAGATTGAAGGAGGTCATGATGTTCGCTTGTTTTCCGTTTGGATCGAGGGATTGCAATTCCGGCTTGTCCGCACAGGGTTGTCAAATGGATTGGCGGGACTCGTCGTCAGCGGGATCGACCGATGCGGCCGCCGACGAGCAGCGCAATCGCGGCAAGTGTGGTGATCGCCGCAGCTATCGCTAGGCCAACCTCATAGCCGCCGGTCAGATCACGCGCGAGGCCGAGCAGTGCTGGGCCCAGCGCCGACGTCAGCTGAATGACGGTCGCGGCCCGGCCGTAGGTCGCGCCGAAGCGGGCGGCGCCGAACTCGCGACGCACGATCACCGGACCGAGCGTGGTGATATGTCCAATGCCATAGCCGTAGACGAGGCTCGCGCCGATCAGTACCGGGGTGGTCGGCCACAGCGCCAGTGCGACGAGCGCGACGGTTTGGACGAGCATCACGCCGACGGCCAGATGGCGCGGCACGATGCGGTCGACGATGGTCGCAAGGATCAGGCGGCCGACGAACGCCGAGCCGCCGGCGGCGGCCACGAGTAGCCCAGCGCCATGCGTGCCAAGCAGCGGCTGTGCCAAGGCAACGTGGTGCGTGATGAAGGCGATCTGCACGAGGAGCGCCAGTGCGAACCCGGTGGCCGCACTCCAGAGCAGCACGCCCGGTCGACCAACGTCCGCGATCGGCGACGGTGCCGCGGTTGTGGCCGCCGCATCGCCGCGGCTGTCGCCATCGCGTTCGAGGCCCAGATCCGCCGGCCCTCGATAGCGCAGCACGATTGCAATCAGCGGCAGCAGGATCGCCGCCGCGGTAGCGCCCACGATGATCAGCCCATTGGCAAGGCCCAAGGCCACGAGTGTCGCGATGATGACCGGCACGCCGACGATGGCGCCGACGCTCGCGCCCATGATGGCGAGGGTCATCGAGCGACCCTGGTGGCGCTCGAACCATGGCGCGACGGTCGCCGAGAGGCCGGTCGTCGACAGGGTCGACCAGCCCAGCCCGATCAGCACGAAGCAGGGATAGAGCTGCCAGGGCACCGTGGTCTGGCCGATCAGCGCGACGCCCAGCCCCAACGATACGGCGCCCAGCAACAGCACGGGGCGCGGGCCGAAGCGGTCGATGTTCTGCCCGACGATGCGCTGCATGGACGCGGCGACCAGGAAGAACAGCGTGATCGCCGAGGCGACCTCGGCAATCGACCAGCCGCGCTCGGCGGTGACCGCCTGTAGATAGACGCTGGCGCCGAAAAGACCGAGCCCCCAGGCGAAGGCCGCGATGATGAAGCAGGCCGCCACCACCCGCCAGCCGTAGAAGACACGTGTCGGCGTCATGCGTTTCCCCGGCCGGCATTGCCTGTCGCAATCTTACGCGGCGACGGCTAAACCTTCGGCCTTCATGGCGGACTTGACGGCCGGCCGATCGCCGACGCGCTTCATGTAGGCGACGAGATTGGGATAGGGCGTCAGATCGATCTTTGCCGGCGCCGTCCAGCGCAGCGTCGTGAACAGATAGGCGTCCGGCAACGAGAAGGACTGGCCCATCAGGTAGGCGTTCGACGCCAGATGCGCATTCAGGTGCTCGAAGCGGCTGGCGAGCCGCTCCCGCGCGATCTTCTTCGCCTCCTCGGGCATGGCTGCATTGAACAGCGGCGAGAAGCCCTTGTGGATCTCGCTGGAGACGAAGTTCAGCCAGGACTGCAGCTTGTAGCGCTCGAGCGTGCCGTTGGCGGGCGCGAGCTTCTTCTCGGGCGCCCGATCGGCAATGTACTGCACGATCGCGGGTCCTTCGGTCAGGATGGTGCCGTCGTCGAGCTCCAGCGCCGGCACATAGCCGAGCGGGTTGGTTTTCTTGTAGTCGCCGCCACCCTCGATGGTCTTCGCGCGGATATCGGTCTTGACGGCGGTATACTTGAGGCCCGCCTCCTCGAGGATGATGTGGGGCGAGAGCGAGCACACGCCCGGCGCATAGTAGAGTTTCATTCAGCGTCTCCTGTGGTAAGTGATATGATTGCGCTCAGGCGGCGTGCTACTGGCCCACGGCCAGGCCACGGGACTCGAGGATCGCCGCGACGCCCATGCCGCCTGCCGTGCACACCGAGATGATCCCGCGTCCGCCGTGGACCGAGAGCAGCTTGGCGAGGACGCCGACAATGCGCGCGCCGGTTGCCGCGAACGGATGCCCCAGCGCCAGCGAGGAGCCTGCGACGTTGAGCTTGGCGCGGTCGATGGCGCCTAGGGCTTGGTCCCGGCCGAGCCGCGAGCGGCAGTAGGCGGGATCCTCCCAGGCCTTCAGCGTGGCGAGCACCTGCGCGGCGAACGCTTCGTGGATCTCGTAGAAATCGAAGTCCTGCAGTTTCAGGCCGGCGCGGTCGAGCATGCGCGAGACGGCGATGGTCGGCGCCATCAGCAGGCCTTCGCCCGCAACAAAGTCGTTGGCCGAGGTCTGCGCATAGGTCAGGTAGGCGAGCACGGGGAGACCGCGCTTCATGGCCCACTCCTCCGACGCCAGCAGCACAGCCGCCGCGCCATCGGTGAGGCCTGTCGAGTTGGCGGCGGTGAGCGTGCCCGCATCCGAGCGATCGAACGCGGATTTCATCGTCGCCATGCGTTCCATGCTGGCGTCATCGCGCAGGATGTTGTCCTTGAAGACGCCGGCGCACGGCACGATCAGGTCGTCCATGAAGCCGGCCTTGTAGGCGGCGGACGCCTTGCGGTGGCTCTCGTAGGCGAGCTGGTCCTGCGCCTCGCGGGTGATGTTCCAGTCCTTGGCCATCAGCTCGCAGTGGTCGCCCATCCTCAAGCCCGTGCGCGGCTCGGCGGTGATCGGCGGCTGGGGGCTGAGCTCTCCGAGCCCCATGCCCTTGAAGGCGCCGAGGCGTTGCCCGAGGCTTCTCGCGCCCTGCGCCTTGACCAGGCGGTCGGCGAAGCGCTTCTGGAACACGATCGGCGGGTCGGACGTCGTGTCGGCGCCGACGGCGATGCCGCTGTCGATCTCGCCGACCGCGATCTTGGCAGCAATCCCCATGGCCGCCTGCAGGCTGGTGCCGCAGGCCTGGATCAGCGTGATGCCGGGCGTCGAGCGGGCGAGCTTGGTGCCGAGCACGGCTTCGCGCGCGAGGTTCCAGTCCTTCGAGTGGGTGACAACGGCGCCGCCGACCACCTCGATGTGCACGCCCGAGAGATGACAGCGGTCGACGAGACCGTCGAGCGCGGCCGTCATCATGTCGAGGTTGGAGAGCTCAGCGTAGAGCGTGCCCGAGCGACAGAACGGGATGCGAGCGGAGCCGACGATGGCGACGCGGCGGAGGGTTTGGGTCATGTGTGCTCTCGTTCCCTCTCCCCGTTCGCGCCCTGCGCCTTGACCAGGCGGTCGGCGAAGCGCTTCTGGAACACGATCGGCGGG
>JANOJW010000426.1:0-2909 GCA_031418955.1 Hyphomicrobiales bacterium
CCTAGGGGGCTTCAATCACGCCATGGCGGGCGGCTCTCGGCGCAGGTTTCGCGAGCGCCAGCAGCCGCTGCTTCAGCGCTGGTCCGGCAAGCACGGGTTCACGCGCGATGAGCGTGGCGCAGAGACCAGCAAGGCGAACGGCGGCAGTATCCTCCCAAGCGAGGTCCCGCTCTCGGGTACCGTTCGCCCGCTCCGCATCGGTCGTCTCAATCGTCAACGCAACATCGATGTCCTGTGGAGCGGGCCCGGCGTCGAAATTCGAAAGGTTGAACTTTCGCGCGACGAGCATTGCGTACCGTCCCTGCGGGACCGCTGTAACTAGAACAGCGTTATCCGGGACCAACGACGGTCTCGGGTGTGCGCGCAACGATGGCACGATGAGAAGCAAGTCCGTGGCCTCTGCGACGAACTCGTCGAATGGCTTCCAGAATTGCGGTAGAACGCGGCCGTCGAGTACGATAGCGATACGAGCCGGCGTCCGCTTCAGGAACACCAGCGCTTGCCCTATCGCATCAACAGTGTCGGGCGAAACGCGCAGCGGGACGAGGCGAACAGCGGGCGCAGCCGCGACATGCGGCAGCAGCGTGGGATGATGGTCCTTTGTGAACGGCCGGTTGTCGTTGTCGATGAAATCCCAACCGATGAGATCGCCTTCGCCGTCGCGGGCGAGGCGCGCGGCGATCTCGGGCCGTGTGTAATCCACGCCCGCACCGATGATGGCGATGGCGACGCCGCCGGGATCGCGGCCGGGTGGCAGCTTCGGTTTTGCCGATGCAGCAGGCGGCGATTTGCGCTGTGCTGTTGCCGGTGCGGGCAGATGCACTCCCGCCACCGCACCCAGCGCGAACGATCTACGACTGATCATTGGCGGCTCTGATCGCTCCGCGCTGCCCACCGAGGCCGAACCGCGACATGATCAGTCCGACCATGCCGTCAATGTCGTCGAGTGCAAACAGCGGCCGGCCGTGCGTCTCCGTATCGTGGTCGGACGCGACGGCAATGACCAGCGGGTCCCGCGGCGTCATCGGCTCGTGCGTGAAGGACGCTGTGCGGCGCGCCTCGATCTTCGGGATCGCGGCGGTCTTGTAACCCTCGACGATGATCAGGTCGCATGGGTCGAGCATCCCGATGACATCGGGAAAGTCGGGCTCGTCGGCGCCCTTCAGCTCGGTGATCAGCGCCCACCGTTCCTTCGATACGACCGCGACCTGTGCAGCACCCGCCCGGCGGTGGCGTGCGCTATCGGTCCCGCTGGCATCGATCTCCAGATCGTGGTGCGCGTGCTTGACGGTAGCGATGCGGAAACCCCGTCGCGTCAGCTCCGTCACCAGGCGGACGGTCAGCGTGGTCTTGCCCGACTTCTTCCAGCCGGCGATCCCGAGGACCGGCGTGCCATTGCGGCCCGTAATGGTTGTCATGTGGCGTGTCCTGCCAGAAGGCGTCGGGCCTCGTCCAGCTCTTCCGGCGTATTGGCGTTGAAGAACGGGTCGACGCGGCGGCCGGCGATCACGACGGAAGCGAAATCCACAGGCAGTGTGCCGTACCCGTCGGTCCAGGCGAGCACTTTGCGCACGCCTGATCTGAGGGCCACCTCGAGGTCGTCGGCGAGCGCCACCGGCCAAAGCCCGATCACCGGGTGGAGTTCGCCCTCCGAGCGCGCCATGGCGATCGCGCCGCGTGCCCCGCTTTCCGCCGTAACCAGCCGCGCAACCAGGTCGGCGGGCAGAAACGGCGCATCGGCCGAGACGGTGACGATGTGGGTCGCGGCCGGCGTCTCGTGCGCTGCCCATCTGAGCCCCGCAAGAACGCCGGCGAGCGGCCCGACGAAGCCCTCGACCGTATCGGCAACGACCGGCAACCCGAGCAAAGCAAACCGCGCCGGGTCGCCGTTGGCGTTGACGATCATGCGGGCCACCTGGGGGCTGAGGCGGGCGATCACATGCGCGATCATCGACTGCCCGGCGAGATCGAGCAGCGCCTTGTCGCCGCGCGCGCCTGCGTGCTCGAACATGCGGCGCGACAGGCCGCCGGCCAGAACGACGCCGACGACGGGGGGGTGCGAGAGATCGCTCATCGCCGCATGGTAGTGCGATGCGGCGCACTTTCCGACCGGAAAATGCGCTTATGCGCGGGTGGCTTGGTTGTCGCGTGCGGCAATCGTGGCGCAAGGGGCGGCGGACGGCTACCATTCCCCACAGCCACCTCCAAACGCCGGATCCCCGGATGCCCACGCCCCGCCAGATCCATCTCAATCTCTTCATCCAGAGCCGCGGCCATCACGAGGCGTCGTGGCGGCATCCAGACGCTTCGCCGCTGCCGATGACGGACGCGCGCTACTACATCGACTGCGCGCAGCGCGCCGAGAGGGCGCACTTTGACTCGATCTTCCTGGCCGACCAGCTCGCGGTTGCCGACGACGTCGACAGCGCCGGGCGGACGTGGCTCGAGCCTCTGACCGCGCTCTCGGCGATCGCCGTCTCCACGAGCCGCATCGGGCTCATCGGCACGGCGTCGACGACCTATACCGAGCCGTTCAACCTCGCCCGCCAGTTCGCCTCCCTCGACCACATCTCGAACGGGCGGGCCGCGTGGAACATCGTCACGACCTATATGGCTGCGGTCGGACGCAACTTCGGCAGCGCCGCGATTCCAACGCACGCCGATCGCTACGACCGCGGCGAAGAGTTCGTGCAGGTGACGAAGGCGCTCTGGGACAGCTGGGGCGACGACGCCGTCCTCGACGACCGCGCGGGTGGAAAGTACGCGCGCAAGGATCGTATTCGCGCGATCGCGCATGCCGGCGAACATTATCGCGTGACGGGTCCGCTCAACCTGCCGCGCTGTCCGCAGGGTCGCCCCGTTCTGGTGCAGGCCGGCTCGTCGGATGCGGGCAAGGACTTCGCCGCGCG
>JANOJW010000427.1:0-13484 GCA_031418955.1 Hyphomicrobiales bacterium
TTTTTTGCGTCAATGCTCTGGCCGCCGCGGTTCTGACACTTCGAGCAGACTGCACACCGAACGTGTCGCGCAAGTTCTCGCCCAGGACCTTCGAGATATATTCCGAGCGGCTGACGCCGGCTGTCCGGGCGGCCTGGTCCACGCCACTGACGACGCTCGGGTCCAGCATCACATTGTAGCGCGCCTTCTTGCCGACGATGATCAGCGGAACGGCGATCAGCACAGCGCCACGTACCAGCTCGGATTTGACGTTGGGGTCGACGAGGTGCGCACTCAGCGTGCGCGCCGTCGGCAGATGCGCTTCCCCATCGGCGTAAAGCGCGAGCGCCTCTTGCGCCATAGCGAACAGGTCGGCCTCGTCGTCTGCAGCTGAAAAACAACCGGGCAGGTCCGGAAAACTGATGCCCCAGGCGCTACCCGGATCCTTGTGGACGAGAGCGAAATAGGTCTGCATTCCCTCCTCCAGCCAGCCTGCGGACTTTGCAATGTTGCGCGCGGGAATCGCGCTGCGAGACCTCGATCCATCCCTCTTGAGACGCGCCAGGATCGTCCGACTGTTGCGTTCCAGCGGCAAGGCCAACCTCGACAAACCCGAATGGTGTGTATCAGCAGGCACACTTTTGCGTCAATATGCTGCGTTCCCGATCAAGGACCGCGGTAGACGACGATGCGCCAGTGGCCGGCGGTCTGCTCGCTCGCCTGCAGCCAGGGCCGCGCCTCGGGCGGCGTTCGCGCCAGCCACGCCTTGATGTCGCGCATCACGACGGGGACGCGCACGTGATAGTCGTGGCCGCCGCCAATCGCGCGTTCCGCGGCGCTGACCACGTTGACCGCCGTCACGTCGATCATGTGCACGCCGTCGATGATCGGCGGTCCGCTCGCGCCGAAGAGACCAAGCCGCTCGTTTGCGGGCCGGATCTGCTTGGAGTATTCGAGTGCACCGTCGTTCGAGGCGCCGTAGACGACGACGCTGACCTTGGTCGTGTCCTCGGTGCGGATGAAGCGGCCGAACAGCTCGAGGTCGTAGTCGGGCGCGGCCAGGATCAGCGACGCCAGGCGCTGGCGCAGCCCGTCGACCTCGCTGGGGGCGAGGCCGGCATTGTCGACAAACGTCTTGTTGTGTAGCGCGCCCAATCCCTCGATCAGGGGTAGCGAGCCCATGCTGTGCGCGATGACATGCACCTCGCTCGCCTGCGTCGCATTGACGAGGCGGGCCAGCACTGCGGCGACGTCGCGGCCGCTCGCGCGCGCCACAGAATCATCATCGCCGTAGCGCAGCAAACCGTTGACGCCGCCGCCATGCGAGGGCCAGGAAAACATCACCGTCGGCCCCGTCCAGCCAACGTTGCGGCTGATCAGCACCGCGCGCCGGCAGGCGTCCTCGAACGTCGTGTTGAAGCCGTGCACCAGGAACAGCAGCGGGCGGCGGTCCGTCTTGGTGCGCGTCGCGGTGAGCGAGAGTTCTTGCTCGATTCCCGACCAGAACTGCGACTGCCCCTGCACGAGACTGATGCGCAGATAGCCCGGCTCGTCGACGGCTGCCGGCGCGCGCTTGGGCTCGACGCTGTCGCCCGGCTGCCAGGTGCGCGGCAGCGTGATGCGGCAATGCCCGGTCGTCAGGGTGCGCGAGATGCGGGGCTTCGGCACGAAGTCCAGCACGCCCTGCGGCTGGAACTCGCGGTTCGAGACGAAGTAGACCGAATGCTGCTCGACAAGGGGCGAAGCCGTGGATCTTACGACGATGCTCGAGTCCCAGGGCTGCAGCTCTGGCAATGGGAGTCGCTTCGCGTCGTCGACGGCGGGGGCCTTCCGCGGCGCCGTGCGAATGTTGGGATGCTGCACCGGGCCTTTCGGCGCTTCGCGATTGGCGCCAGTCACAACGGGCGCTTGGCGTTGGCCCGCCGTGCCAGTCGCGGCTGACGAAGGTTGCGGCGCCGGGATCACTTCTGGCGAAGGCCATGGCGCGGTGCGCTGCGCCTGGCCGGCAGCCGGCACCGCGATGATCGCAAGAATGAGGCCGGCAACCGAAGACGTCCGCCACCGCACGACTGTGCGACGGCCCCTCCAGCCGCTCACGCTGTGCTTCAACAAGCCCCTCATCGACGATCAGTCCCAAGGTTCGCCAACGAGCAACGAGCGGCGGCAATGACTTCCGATCGCAGGTCACCTGCGAATCAGCGCCATGATCGGGATCAATTGCGATGAAAGCGGGTCCGTACGGCTCCTGCCGCGGGGTTGCCCACGCAAATCAGAACGTGCCGCGCAGCGGCCGGAAGAAATCCGCGACGTCGCTGGCGAGTGCTGCCGGCTGTTCCATCGCCGCGAAGTGTCCGCCTTTCTTCATCACCGTCCACTGGCGGATGTCGGTGTAGTCGCGCTCCGCAATCGACCGCGGTGGGCGGCGGATCTCTCTGGGGAACGCGGCATAGCCGGTCGGTATGTCCACAGTTTTTCCGTCGGGGATTGGCCAGGGTCCGTGCAACCGGTCATAGTAGGGCCAGAACGACGAGCCGATCGCGCCGGTGAACCAATAGAAGGCGATGTTGGCGAGCAGGTGATCGCGCGACACCGTGGTCTCGAAGTCGCCGTCGTGGTCAGTCCAGACGTGGAACTTCTCGGCGATCCAGGCGGCCAGTCCCGCGGGCGAATCCGTCAACGCCGTGGCGAGCGTCTGCGGCCTCGTACCCTGGATCTGGATGTAGCCTGTCTCCTCCTTCGCCCATTGCCGGATCTCTTCCCCGTAGCGCTTCTCCTCCGGTGTCGCCTTGGCCTCGTCGATCTTGCGATACGGGTTGGTCGAGAGCATGTTGAGGTGGATGCCGGCGAGCTTGTCGGCATGGCGCACGCCCAGCGCCGAGCAGGTGAACGCGCCCCAGTCGCCGCCCTGCGCGCCGAACCTCTTGAAGCCCAGCACATCGACCATCAGTTCAGCGAAGCAGTCGGCGATCTCAGGGATCGAAAAGCGCTTCTGGTTCGGCTTGAACGACAGCCCGTAGCCGGGGAGCGACGGTGCGATCACGGTGAAGGCATCCTCCGCCTTGCCGCCGAAGCTGGCCGGGTCGGTCAGGCGCGGAATGATGTCCACGAACTCGAACACCGATCCGGGCCAGCCGTGAATGAGCAGCAGCGGTTTCGGGCTCGGGCCTTTGCCGGCCACGTGCAGAAAATGCACGTCGATGCCGGCGAGCGGCACCATGAACTGCGGGAACGCATTGAGCCGCGCTTCGGCTTTCCGCCAGTCGAAGGTCGTACGCCAATACTCGACGAGGCCCCGCATGTAGGTGCTATCGGCGCCATAGGCCCACGCCGGTCCGGGCGTCTGGTCGGGAAACCGCGTGCGCGCGAGCCGCGCCTTCAGGTCCTCGATGTCGGCGTCGGACACGGCAAGCTTGAACGGCGTGGGTTTGGCAGCCATCAGCGGCACTCCAAGGGACACGTCCTGCGACAGCGCTTGTAAGCCTAGCACGCCGTCGTAGCATCGATCGAGCCGCTTCAACGGGCCAATCGCCTTGTCGGACCGGAGGCCATCGTCGGCGGTCGCCGCTTCAGATCGAGAAGCTTGTGCCGCAGCCGCAGGCCGCCGTCGCATTAGGGTTCTTGATCTTGAAGGAGGCGCCGATCAGGTCGTCGACGAAGTCGATCTCGCAGCCCTCGAGGTAGCCCAGCGAGACCGGATCGATCAGGATGCGTCCGCCGCCGTTGGCGACCTCGACGTCGTCGGGCTCGGCCTCAGCCACCATCGCGAACTTGTACTGGAACCCGGAGCAGCCGCCACCCTCGACGCTGATACGCAGCGCCGACGCGGCCGTTTCCGCCGCCGCGATTTCCGCGATGCGCTGGCCGGCCCGCTCGGTGAGCTTCACGTTCATGATGTGCGCCGTTCGTTCTCGTGGCAGGGGTCACACGATTCGCCTAAGTCAAGATAGGACGCGCCGCCCTCGAATCAAACCCCCTCGTGAGTTGACATGGACGCAGCCGTGCCCGACGCCGCGCCGCGATCCATCCTCGCCCCGTTCGCCGTCGATTGGCGGGCGAGCCGGGGCCGCGCCGTCGGCGAGCCGGCCTGCCCCATGCGCACGCCCTATCAGCGGGACCGGGACCGCATCGTGCACGCGACGGCCTTCCGCCGCCTCAACCACAAGACGCAGGTGTTCCTGTTTCATGAGGGCGACCACTACCGGAGCCGCCTGACGCACAGCATCGAGGTTGCCCAGATTGCCCGCGCCATCGCGCGGCAACTGAGCCTCGACGAAGACCTGACCGAGGCGCTGGCGCTGTCTCATGACCTCGGGCACCCCCCGTTCGGCCACGCCGGCGAGCGCGCGCTCGACCGGGCGCTGGCGCGCTGGGGCGGCTTTGACCACAACGCCCAGAGCCTGAAGGTCGTCACCCGACTCGAGCGCAAGTACGCAGCCTTCGACGGCCTGAACCTGACCATCGAGACCCTCGAAGGCCTGGTGAAGCACAATGGACCCGTGATCGCTGGCGCGCCGCACACAGCCGTGCTCGTCCGAGCCATCGCAGACGCGGGTCTCGCCGATGCGCTGGAGTTGCCCCGCCATGCTCCCCTCGAAGCCCAGGTCGCGGCCATCGCCGACGACATCGCTTGGACCAACCACGACATCGACGATGGGTTGCGGGCGGGCCTCATCCGGATCGACGACCTGACGACGGTACCCCTCGTTGGTCCACTGGTCGCCGAAGCCCTGGCGACGAACGCCGCCGAGCCGCGCCGCATCATATACGAGGTCAACCGCCGCCTCGTCACCCGTATGATCTCAGCCTGCCTCGCCGAGACGCGCGCGCGGCTCAAGGCGTTGTCGCCGACGTCGGTCGAAGCGATCCGGGCCGCTGGCGACCCAATCGTCGCCTTCTCGCGCGCGGACGCCGGCGCACTCGCCGAGCTGAAGCACTTCCTGTTCGCCCGCGTCTATCGCCACGCCCGCGTCGTCAGCGTGATGGACGGCGCCGAGCAGATCGTCGCCGACCTCTTTGCCCGGTATGGAACCGACGCCGCAGCCCTCCCCGACGAGCGCCGCGCGATGCTCGCGGACGTCCCCGATCCCGACCGCGGCGTCCGCATCGGCGACTTCATCGCCGGCATGACCGACCGCTTCGCCATCGCTGAGCACCGCAGGCTGTTCCCCAAGACGCCGGACCTCGGCTGATCCGGTGGCGCCTGTCAGGGTTCCGACAACAGCCGCGTCAGACCGAAGCTCAGGCCCGTCGTCGGAGACGGGTCGGGTCGGTTCCTTGCGCTTGCGGCAGTCGTTGGAGATTGACTGCGCGCGATTTGCTCGGCCATGCGCACGCAGGCCGCGAGGCTGTCGATCAGCGGCACGGGAACGCGGTCAGCGATGCGGGCAGCGAGGCCCGCGAGCCCGGCGCCACCCACAATGACGCTCGACGCCCCGTCCCGCTCCACGCAACGACAGCAGGCCTGTGCGAGAAGATCCAGGGATCGCTCCGGATCGCGGGCGATATCTGCCCCCGTCGGCGCCACGGTCTCGATCGTCGCGAGCCGGTCCGACAGCCCGATCAGGCCTACGAACTCGCGCAGCATCGGGCCCCATCGCTCGCCGCCGGTGACGATCGCGAACTGGCCCCCCAGCGCCGCAGCGTCAAGGCAGGAGGCTTCAGCCATACCGACCACCGGCTGGGCCGCGACGTCCTTCAACGCCAACAGCGCGGGGTCCCCGAAGCAGGCGAGCACCACGACATCCGCCGAGCGGCCGTGCTCGGCATAGGCCTCGAGCGCTGCGTGTCCAGCGATGGCGTAGGTCGCGCGGCTCGCCACATAGCGTCCCCCAAAACGCCCGGTCACGCCGGTAAGTTCGGTCTGTGGCGACACGATCTTGCGGGCCTCGGCCAGCATCAACTCGGTCATCGACTGTGTGGTGTTCGGGTTGATCAGCAGCAACTTCATGGTCGAATTCTCTGATCGCCCAGGTCTTCGGTTGCCCGTCATCGGGGCGTCACAGCGCAACCGGCGGCAACGCCGCGGCTCGGTCGACGGTATCGCTCGACCGATGGCAGCGCACGTGGTGCCCGGGTGAAACCTCGGTCGCGTCCGGTACGGCTGCGCGGCAGTGATCGCTGGCCAGCACGCAACGGGGCGCAAAGGCGCAGCCGGGCGGCAAGTTGGCAAGATCCGGCGGACTTCCCGGAATTGCCGGCAGCCGGCGTCCCGACAGACGGCCGCCAGCGACACGCGTCGACAGCAAGCCGATGGTGTAGGGATGGCGGGGGCTGCGGATCACGTCGCGCACCGAGCCGGTCTCCACGATGCGGCCTGCGTACATCACCGCGATCCGGTCCGCCACCTCGACCGCCACCGAGATGTCGTGGGTCACGAAGACCATCGACAGCCCGAGCTCGCGCTGCAGTTCGCGCAACAACAGCAGGACTTGCACCTGCACCGTCGCGTCGAGCGCGGTAGTCGGCTCGTCGGCGAGCAGGATCTTCGGTCTGCTCGACAGGGCGAGCGCGATCATGGCGCGTTGGCGCATGCCGCCCGACATCTCGTGCGGGTAGGCATCGAGCCGCCGCTCCGGGCTCGGGATGCGCACGCGGCGTAAGAGCTCCAGCGCCCGTTCCCGCGCGGCGGAAGCCGAGATAGGCTCGTGCTGGCGGATCGCCTCGATGATCTGACGCCCGACCGTGTAAACCGGGTCCATAGCGAGCATCGGCTCCTGGAACACCATCGATACGGTCTTGCCGCGAAAATCCTCGAGCGCGCGGCCCGTCAGTTGCATCACGTCGATGCCGTCGGCCACGATGCGCCCTTCCACCGTGGATTTGCGCGGCGGATTGAGCCGCAGGATCGAGCGCAGCGTCACGCTCTTGCCCGATCCCGACTCGCCGAGCAGCGCCACCACCTCGCCCGGCGCCAGCGTCAGGTCGACGCCGTCGAGCGCGCGCACCGGCTTCGGCCCGCCCGTGAAGGTGACGGTCAGCCCGTTGATGGCGAGGACCGATTGCCCGGTGGCCCTCATGGCGTCCCTCCCACAGCCTTGCCGTGGCCGGAGGCGCGATCGGCCATGTGGCACGCAACGGCATGGCCGCTGCCGACGTTGGTCAGCGCCGCAGCTTTCGCCGAGCAGACGCTGTCGGCGAACGAGCAGCGGGTGTGGAAACGACAGCCGGGGGGCGGCGCGATCGGATTGGGCGGATCGCCGGCAAGCGGCGCCTTCTCGGTGCGGCGATCGGGGTCCATCGACAACATCGAGCCGAGCAGCGCCTGAGTGTAGGGGTGCCGGCCGCCATTGTAGAGGGCCTCGGTCGGGCCGATCTCGGCAACCTTGCCCAGGTACATCACCATGACGCGCGTCGCGATGAAGCGCACGACGTCGAGATCATGGCTGATGAAAATGTAGGTGAGGCCGATATCGTCCTTGAGGTCGAGCAACAGGTTGAGCACCTGCGCCTCGACCGACTTGTCGAGCGCGGAGACGGCCTCGTCGAGGATCAGCACCTTCGGCTCGAGCGCGAGTGCTCGCGCGATGTTGACGCGCTGGCGCTGGCCGCCGGACAGCTCGTGGGGATAGCGCCCGGCGAACCGCGCAGGCTCGAGGCCGACGCGATCGAGCAGCCGGCGCGCGCGCGGGATCGCCGCCGAGCCGCCGAGCCCGTGCACGCTCGGCCCGTAGGCGATCGAATCCTCGACCGTCATGCGCGGATTGAGCGAGGCGTAGCTGTCCTGGAACACCATCTGCACTTGCGAGCGGAACTGCTTCAGGCTGAGCTCCGGGCTACCTGCCTGCCGGCCATCGAGCCGCACGGTACCAGCGTCCGGCTTCAACAAATGCATGATCACGCGCGCTGTCGTCGACTTGCCGCAACCCGATTCACCGACGATGCCGAGCGTCTCGCCCTTGGCAACATCGAACGAGATGCCGTCGACCGCACGCACGACGTTCTGCGTGCGATCAAAGAGGCCGCCCTTGATCGGGAAATGCTTGACGAGATCGCGAACCTCGAGCAGCGGCTGTTCGCTACTACTCGACATCTGTGGCCTCTGCGTTGCTGCTGATGGGCTCGCGGTATGCAACATTCATCAGGCCTTGATGTCCATGGCCGAGCGCAGCCCGTCCGTCAGTAGGTTGAACGAGATCGAGGTGATGAAGATCATCACGCCCGGCAAAGCGCAAAGCAGCGGCTGCGAGTAAAGCGCGGTGCGCAGCGTGTTGAGCATCAGGCCCCACTCGGGCTCCGGCGGCTTGACGCCCAGCCCCAGGAACGACAGTCCGGATGCGAGGATCATCGACACCGCGATCAGGCTCATGGCGTAGACCAGGATCGGCCCGAGCACATTGCCCAGAATGTGGTGGCGAATGATGGAGAAGCCGCCTGCGCCGCTGGCCCGGGCCGCGTCGACGTAGTCAAGGCTCCGTACGCCGGTCGTCACGCTCTCGGCGACGCGGGCGATCGGGGGCACGAACACGACGGTGAGCGAAATCAGGCCGTTGACGATGCCCGCGCCCATCGCACCCGAGAGCGCGATTGCGAGCAGCACCGAGGGAAAGGCGAAGAACACGTCGATCGTACGCATCAGCACCGTGTTGACGAGGCCGCCGACATAGCCGGCCGTGATGCCGATCATCGAGCCGACGACAAGTGCGATCATGACCGGCGTGACGCCCATGAACAGCGAAAGTCGGGCGCCGTAGATCAGCCGCGAGAGCATGTCGCGGCCAAGTTCGTCGGTGCCGAGCAGATACCCTTCGGTGCCAGGCGGGCGCAGACGACGGAGCGCCATGCCCTTGTAGGGATCCTGTGGGACGACCCACGGCGCCAGGATGGCGAGGAGAAAAAGTGCCAGAATGACGACCAGCGCGCCCACAGCGACTGGGTCGCGGCGGAAGCGGCGCCAGACCGTCGACCAGTAGCCTGGCGAACGGATGATGGGGACGGGCGGGCTGATTGTCTCTGCTTGCAACATCACAGCTGTCCCGTTCGGGCTGATGCGCTGACGCAAAACCGGGTCGTCATGACCCTGCGATTACAGCTCGGCACTATCACCTTCCTCGACCCGCTGCTCATTTGCGAGCCTCGGTTAGTCGCTGTATCGCTTCTGCGAGTGCTTCCTGAATGTCCATGGCCTCGATAGGGACGCCGTACATTCCGCTGTGCGAAGGATCGTCCGGCTCAGGCTCGTGCGTGACATCGAGTGCGAGGCGATCGCCGCTCGCAGCGCGCACCGCGGCTTTCGCATCGCTCACTCGAAGAATGGCTAAGCGTGCATTGGACCCGACCTTGCGTTTGGTCGCAAGCACGCGCCGAATCTCGGCAAGGGCCGCAGCCTCGTCGGTCGAATGCAGGTACTCCAGCCAGTTTACGGAAAGATATGCCTCCCCGGGTCGTGGGCAGAAAGCCGTGAACGAAACGACGCCGTCGGACCGAATGTAAGACGCACCGCAGAGCCGCGTGACGTGATGGTCGTCGGGAACTGGAGTTTCCGTCATGCCGCCAATTCCGTGTATGGGGCCAGCGGTTTGATCGTGTCGACGAGTGCGTCGATGGTCGTTGTCATGACCAAGCGATCGATGCGTTCGGGGTGCCGCAGGTTGGGCCAGGAGACGAGGATGCGGGCGGCGCCGGAGGCCAGGAATTCGATCGCCAGCTTTCGGCGTTGTGGTCCAAGCCACTCGCCAACCCAGTCGCCTGTGGGGGTCAAAGTCACTTCCGGGCAAGGGATGGCACTATTCTGCACCAGGTAATCGACCATCGAATTGAGCGATTGCCAGGACGGCAGGGCTCCGTCGTAGTCCTCAGCGAATGCCTCGACGAGATAGGAGAAACGTCCAGCAAGACGGACAGCGTATGGCTGGGAGAGCGCTTCGGTTCTAGCGATGATTGTCGCCAAGTCGTTCGGGAGGGGCGATGTCGTCATGGATTCGGTCTCGGAAGACGGGGCATTGCGCAACATAGCGTGCAGTAACCGATCCCGCACTACCCCCGCACTACGCGAGGGTCGAGCGCCGTCTGCAGAACGTCGACGACCACGTTCAGGACGACGAAGAAGCAGGCGAGCACGAGGATGGTCCCTTGCAGCAGCGGCAGGTCGCGCTGGAAGATCGCGTCACTCAGCAGCAGGCCGGTGCCGGGCCAGGCGAACACGGTCTCGATCAGGATCGAGCCGCCGAGCAGATAGCCGAGCTGAATTCCCATCACGGCGAGCGCCGTTGGAGCAGCGTTCTTCACGACGTGGCGGAAGATGCCGAACGAGGAGAGGCCCTTGGCGCGCAAGCCCGCGATGAACTCATGCGAGAGGATCTCCGCCACCAGCGCCCGCACCGTGCGCGCGATGATGCCCATCGGGATCACCGACATGGTGATCGCAGGAAGGATCATGTAGCGAAAGTGCTCCCAATCCCACTTCCAGGCTTCAGAGCCGCCCGGACCGGCTCCGGTGGGGGGGAGCCAATTGAGCTGCGCGGCGAAGATGATCACCATCACCATGCCGAGCCAGTAGTGCGGCACCGAGACGCCGATGACGGAAAGAGCTGAGGCGAGCTTGTCGACCCAGGTGTCGCGGAAGTAGCCGGCGACGAAACCAAAAAGTGTGCCCAGAAAGAAGCCGATAGCCGTGGCGAGCGCCGCCAGCGTCAGCGTGTTGAGGACGGCCTTCGAGACCTCGACGAGCACCGGTCGGCTGGTACGGATCGAGGCGCCGAGGTCGCCAGTGAGCGCCCGGCCGAGCCACTTGAAAAACTGCACGTGGAGCGGCTGGTCGAAACCGTAGAGCGCCATCATCTGGAGCTTGAGGGCTTCGGTGGCGTCGGGCGGCAGGATGGAGACCAGGGGATCGCCCGGCGCCAGATGCACGAGCAGGAAGCAGACGAGCGCCACGCCGAGGAGGATCGGCATGGCGTAGATCGCGCGTTTGACGACGTAGATGAGCATTATCGATCAGCCGACCGAGACCGGCGTGAAGTCCTGGAACCAGCTCTGCGCCTGCACGAAGCCCTTGACGCGCGGGCTCATCGCGCGCGGATTGACGTCGTGGCCGACGAAGAGGAACAGCGCGTCGTTGACGAACTTCTCGTGCGCGCGCTGCATCGCCGCCGTTTGCGCGGCGGGATCGAACGCCTGGGTCACTGTGTCGAGCAGGCGGTCCATCTCGGGGTCCGAGTAGTAGCCCCAGTTGGTGCCCTTGGGGGCGAACTGACTGGTCGCGAGATGGCGGATCAGTGCGAGGAATGGATCCTGGCTGCTGTAGGAGATGTTGTTGGAATGCGCGCCACGGGACGCCGCGTCCTTGGCGCCTGCCCGCCACGACGACAGCAGCGCGTTCCACTCCATCACCTCGAAGTCGACCTTGATGCCGACCTCGCCGAGCATCTGTTGGATCGACTCGTTCATCGGCATCGGCTGCATCTGACCAGAGCCCGACGGCGAGATCAGCGCGCGGACCTGCAACGGCTTCGCCTTCGAAAAGCCAGCCTCGGCGAGCAGCGCGGCCGCCGCTTTTGGATCATGCTTGACCTCGAACGTTGGCTTGCCGAACCACGGCGAAGTGCTCGGCAGCATGCCCTTCGCCGGCAGCATCAGCCCGCCCAGGACCTGCACCATGCCGTCGCGATCGATGGCGAGGTTTGCGGCCTTCCGCACGCGGATGTCGTTCCACGGGCTGCCCTCGAGGCGGTTGAAGTGCCAGCACCAGTTGTGCGGATAGACATTGGTGACGATGTTGAAGCCGCGCGACTTCATCTGGGTGACGGCGTCAGGTGCTGGCGCCTCGATCCAGTCCACCTGGCCCGAAAGAAGTGCTGCCGTTCGGGCGTTGGCCTCGGGGATCGGCAGCAAGACGATGCGCTGGGTCTTCGGGATCCGATCCTTGTTCCAGTACTTGTCGTTCGGCACCAGCTCGGCCCGCTCGCGCGGTACGTACTTGTCGAGCTTGAACGGGCCTGTGCCCGACGCCTGGAAGAGGAATTTCTCCCAGCTTTTTCCGACCTCCTCCCACCGCTTCGGGCTCGACATGACAATCCAGGCCACGGCGTAGGGGATCAGCGCATCGGGCGTCTCGGTGCCGATCTCGACGGTCATTGGGTCGATCGCGCGATAGGTGCGGATCATCGGAATTCGCGAACGGCCCTGGCCGGCCTGGCGCGGATCGAATTGCGGGCTGTCCTTGTCGAGGATTTTGGCGAAGTTCCAGACCACGGCGTCGGCGTTGACGGGCGAGCCGTCGTGGAAGGTGACGCCCTCGCGCAGCTTGAAGATCCACTTGGTCGGGTTTGCCGGATCGGGCGCCCAGCTGGTGGCGAGGCCTGGCATGAGGCCAGCTGCCTTGTCGCCCTTCGAGAGGTCCCACAGAACGAGCGCATCGAACAGCGTGTAGCCGATGAAGCGCATGCCCTCGCCACCCTGGTCGGTCTGGCCGTTGGGCAAGGGAATGTCCGACGCCGTCATGCCGACGCGCAACACGTTGGCGCCTTGCGCGTAGACGGCGGTCAGATCGAAGGGCGTCGCTGCCGTCATCGCGGCGCCGCCGATCAGCAGGCCGCGGCGGTCTACAAGGGGTAACGTCATGGCAACCTCACTCGGAAGAGGAATTACACGCATCCCACCGGGCGCGCTCGCGTGCGCCGGCCTGCCCCTTCTTTGATAGCCCCTCGCGTGGGATCGCGAGGAGTGAGGGCTGGGGTGAAGGGCGGTTATTGGCCGGCACTTTGGCACCAGCGCCCCTCACCACAGCCCTCTCCCCGTTCTTCACGGGGAGAGGGCTGCTTGGCTTTACTCCATGCTCACCGGCGCTAGATCGACGAACCAGCTTTTCGGCTGCACGAAGCCCTTGATCTTCTTGGACATGGCGCGGGGTCCCACGTCGTGGGCGACCCACAGGAACGGCGCCTCCTCGACGATGCGGGCGTGCAGACGTGCGAGCGCCTCGTCGCGGTCCTTGTCGGCGAAGGACGTCCGCGCCTTGGCGATCAGCTCGTCGAACTCCGGGCTCGTGAAGTAACCCCAGTTGTTCGACGTCGGCGGGACGGTTTTCGACGAGGTGAAGCGCACCATGGCGAAGAACGGATCCATCGCCGCGAACGTCACGTTGGTCGCGTGCGCCCCGCGGGAGGTTGGATCCTTCGCGCCCGCGCGCCAGTTGGTGAACAGGGCATTCCATTCGATGACGTCGAGTTCGACATCGAAGTAGCATTCCTTCAGCGCCTGCTGCAGGAACTCGTTCATCGGCACCGGCTGCATCTGGCCGGAGCCAGACGCCGACGTGATGGTCTTCACCTTGAGGCGCTTGGTCGCCGAGAAACCCGCTTCTTCCATGAGTTTCTTGGCGGCGGCGAGATCATATTTGATGTCGAACTTGGGGTTGCCCCACCAGGGATGGCCCGGCGGCACCGTGCCCTTAGGCACTTCCATCATGCCGTTCAGCGCGACCTTCAGATCCTCGCGATTGACGCAGAGGTTGGCTGCGTGACGCACGCGCTTGTCGAGCCAGGGCGAGCCTTCGGCGAACGAGAACT
>JANOJW010000428.1:0-2497 GCA_031418955.1 Hyphomicrobiales bacterium
GCCTCGGGCCGCAAGAGCGACTTCTACTTCAACATGAAGCCCACCATGCTCGATCCCGAGGGCAGCTATCTGCTCGGCGCGCTGATCGTCGAGGCGGTGGCTGGCGACCGGCCCGACCTCGTGGGCGGGCTCGAGCTTGGCGCGGTGCCGCTGGCGACGGCGGCTGCTACCGTCGGCCACGCCTTAGGCCGGCCGCTGCGCGCCTTCATCGTGCGCAAGCAGACCAAGGACTACGGCACCAAGAGCCTGGTCGAAGGCCTTATGCGCGGCGACAGCCTCAGGGCCAAGCGCGTCGTCATCCTCGAGGACGTGACGACGACGGGCGGCTCGTCGCTGAAGGCGATCGAGGCGGTGCGGGCGGAGGGCGCGAGTGTGCTCCGGGTGCTGACCATGGTCGACCGGCAGGAGGGCGCGGCCGAGGCCTTCAAGGCGGCGGGCATCCCGTTCCAGGCATTGATCACGGCGGCCGAGCTGCGGCAGTAGCCAATGGCGCGGGCGTCGAACAGCGACGCTCAGTCGGCGTCAACGGACTCGAGCTCGGGTATCGTGGCGACATGCCGGGTGGGGCCGAGTAGACACTGGAACGTCTGCCCGAGTGCCATGTCGACCTCGGGCATCGAGACGAAGTGCCCGAGATCGGCGAGGCTGGTCACCCCGTAAGGCGCGGCACCGCCGTCGATGCCGCACGGCACGATGCCTGAGAAATGCGTGAGATCCGGCTCCACGTTGAGGCTCAAGCCGTGCAGGCTGACCCAGCGCTTCAGCCGGATGCCGATCGCGGCGATCTTGTCCTCGGCGCCGGGCGCTTTCTCCGGCCGGCGCACCCAGACGCCAACGCGGTCGGTGCGCGTCTCGCCCTGGACGCCGAATGCGGCGAGCGTGGCGATCACCCACCGCTCCAGCGAGGATACGAACGCGCGCACGTCGCCGCCACGCCGGCGCACGTCGAGCATCACGTAGGCGATGCGCTGGCCAGGGCCGTGATAGGTGTAGCGCCCGCCGCGGCCCGTCACGTGCACCGGAAAGCGGTCCGGCGTCAGCAGTTCCCGAGGGTCGGCGCTGGTGCCGGCGGTGTAAAGCGGCGGGTGCTCGAGCAGCCACACGAGTTCGGGCGCGGCCGTGTCTCGGATGGCTGCCGCGCGGTGCTCCATCGCGCGCACGGCACGGGCGTAATCGACGGGCGCGTCGCTGACGAGCCAGTCGACGGGCGGATGCGCGAGGGGATCGGGGCAGGCCATGAGGGCGTTCGATGGGCGTTCCAGGTCGAGCGATTTTCGATACGATTGGCTGTTGTAGCACGGTTGCCAAGCTGCTATCGAACTGCCGTCACATCGACGGCTTGTTGGCCCGGGCCAAGTCTGCTACTCGGGCGCGCTGGCGTTTGGCACTATGGTTTGACGACATGCGGTCGTGGCGGAATTGGTAGACGCACTAGCTTGAGGGGTTAGCGCCGCAAGGCGTGGAGGTTCGAGTCCTCTCGACCGCACCAGTCGGCCAAAGTGGCCGGTACTGCAATAACTCAGTCATTCAATTAGCTGAATTGGGGTGCTTGCAGCGAGGCGCAACCGCACCCTGCTAGCGTCGGGTGCCGCCACCGCGCGCGCCCAGAGCCGGCGTTCAGTCGCGCGTCTTCTCGGGCAGGTCGCCCTTTTTCACGGCGGCCTCCGGGAACACCCACATGGCCACGACGGCGAAGGCGCCGAACAGGATGATGAACCAATAGAGGTGCGGCTTGCCGGTCGCCGCCTCCCAGCGCGCGAACAGGTACGCGACGATCAGCGTGATCACCGAGACGATGGCTTTGACGTCGTTGGGCATGAAAACTTCTCCCTCTCCCCGCTCAAGTCCGATGTGCCCGAGACCTCCTCAAGTGCAGCGGGGAGAGGGTCGGGGTGAGGGGCGGCCGCTTGCTCGGTCTGAGTGTGTCACCGGCCTTCACCCTGACCCTCTCCCCATCGTCGTGCCGGAGGCGCGCTTTCAGCACGACGTGCCGGAGTCGCGCTTTCAGCACGACGTGCAGGGCAATGGGGAGAGGGGATGCTCAATAATTCCCCATGGGCGCGGCGGCAGCCTCGTCGGGGCGCTTGGGTTGCCCGCGCAAATTCTTCTTCAGGTGCCGGGTGTCGTAGCCGTTGAGCAGCGTGCCGACGAGCCCGCGGTCGAGGTCCGAGGTCCCCATCAGCCAGTCGGCGATCGGGAACGTCAAGTTCATGTTGGTCTCCATCATCAGCCGCGCGTTGTGGTGGGCCGTGTGGTGACGCCTGAGCGTATTGACGAACGGGCAATGGCGCACGAACCAGTTCTCGTCGACGTGGCAACAGAAGTGCATGAACTCGTAGATCAGATACATGCCCGTCGTCACGCACATGAACAGCCAACCGACATTCGGCGAGAACACGTTGCCGAGGATGACAGCGGCCGGCAGCGACATCAGGATGAACACGACCAGCGCATAGGGCGGGAACACGGTGACGCGCCAGTCCTTGTGGTCGCGAAA
>JANOJW010000429.1:0-6302 GCA_031418955.1 Hyphomicrobiales bacterium
GGCGCCGAACACATCGACAAGAACCCACAGCGTTCCGAGCGAGACGCAGAAGCTGAACATGTAGAGCGCGAGAAAGCGGCGTGCTTCGGTGCTCAAGCCCCGGCCCTGCTGGGCGCTGAACGACCACGTCCTGTGGAGCAGGAACGCGACGAGACCACCTGTCAATCGGGCTGGCGCCTGCGCGAACGCGACGTCCCAGTCAGGAAGCTTCCACGAGATCAGGGCGAAGATGATCCAGTCCGAAAACGCGGCGAATGCTGCGACCGAGATGTAGGCGATGAGCTCGCGCATTTGGCGTGACTGTGGTGCACTCATACTCCGACTGGCTCCCCCTTGGTCTTGGCCCGACGTCCCCCGGCGAGCGACAGGATCAGACCTGCCGCCTCGGCCGCACCATCCCGAATTGCCGGCAACTTCTTGTATGCGCCGCGCAATTCGTCAATGCGGTCGATTGCACCAAGCATCGCCTCCTCGATGGCGTCCTCGCGCGCCATGAAGCCGACGCCGAGTGTCTCGACGGTGCGGCCGTTGATCCACTGCTCGGCATGATTGGGAACGGGGAGCACCACCATCGGCTTGCCGAGCGCAAACGCTTCGCTGACCGCACTGAAGCCGCCGTTGACCATCAGCAGGTCGGCGCCGCGCACGATGTGGGCGTTGTCCTTGAGCCGGCCGTGATAAACGATGTTTCCTGGAAGCTCGATGTCCTTGGGAGCCTCGCGGCCGACGATGTCGAGATGGAACGGGTAGCGATTGTCCTTCAGGGCCACCGGCGTGCCGAAGCGGGAGCCCGAGAGCATGACGAGTACACGCTTGACGGGCCCCACGCTCGGCGTCGTCTCGTAGCCGCGCCGCACGATCGGCCCGATGCGGCGCACGTTGCCGCCGACCTCGGGCAATGTGGGATCGAGCGTCGGGCTCAGCACCAGGTCGACCCGCTTCCTGTGGAACAGGTAGTCCATCTCCTCGATGGCGTAGAACTGCATGCGGATCGAGCGCGGCTTTTCCGTAAAGCGCCGATACGAAACGTGCACGACGTCGGCGTTGTTGAGCGCAGCGATCGGAATGCCGCGGCGCTTCATCGGCGCGGTCGTATAGACGCTGTCGAGCACGGCCACATCAGGCTTGAAGGTGTCGAGAACGCGCTCGACGACGGCTGCATTGCGCCGGGCGATGCGCCGGAAGTCGCCGACCGAGAGCAGCGTACGCGGGATCGAAATCTTTCCCTTGTGCGAGGCGTAGTAGAAAGCCTCGATGCCGTGGATCTCGCCGACGTCGGCGCGGCCCTCGAAGTACCACTTGCCATTGCCCGAGGTGATGATCGCCACCTCGGCGCCCTGCTCGCGCAGCCGCTGCACGATGGCATGGCAGCGCGTCGAGTTGCCGAGGCCAAGCCCGTTCACCAGCAGCATGACGCGGAGCGGACGCTCGCTTGATCCCATCATGCCGCGCCTCCAAAGCGCAGCTGTGCGCAGCCGCTGTAGGGACCAGCACCCACGACCCTCGCCACGGTCCAGCCTGTCCGCCCCGCCATGTCACGAACGATCCGCTCGTCGAACAGGCGGATGGCGAAGCCGTGACCCTTGTGGAAGCGGCGGTAGGCGCGGCCGAGCAACCCATTGGTCGGATACAGGATGGTGAGCGTGGCGCCGGCGTCCGCGAAGCGCGCAGCGTTACGCAGCACCGCCACCGGGTCGGGCACGAACTCCAGCATGCCGGCCGACACCATGATCGCAAATTTGCGGCCCGGATCGACAGCGGCCGCATCGCCGTGGATCGGCGTCACGCCGTCTGTGGGCAATTCGTCCAGCATCTTCTGGGAGAAATCGATGGCATGGACATGGCTAGCGCCTTCCGACAGCAGCAGCCGCGTGTAGAAGCCCGCGCCGCAGCCAAGCTCCATCACGTCACGACCGCGCACGTCACCGACGAGGCCCATGAAGGCCCGCTGCTCGCGACGCCGCACGCCGCCCCAGATCGGGTTCTGCGACGACTGCTGGTAGCCGGTGGCCACCTTGTCGAAATACGACTGCACCTGACGCGCGACGGTCACGCCACTCACTCCAACGCGGATACTGGACTGCCAAAGAGACATATCGCCACCGCAATTTCAACTTGGCGTGGCTCGAAAACATGCCTGGGCTGCATTGAAGGTTACCCGTGGCCGCCACGCACCGGTCAGGACGCGGCGAGGATCACGCCGACAGCGCTGCGATCTCCCGTGCTGACATCTGCGACAAACTGGCGCGGTCGGCGATGACACTGCAATCGGGCAGCGCGCGCAAGCAGGTGGCGGGCACATCGGGCGAGGGCCTATCGGTCAGCACCCGGCGCAGGATCGCCGCCTTGTGGGCGCCCGCGACCAGTAGGATCGTCGCCTTGGCGGTGGCGAGCGTACCCAGCCCTAAGGTGAACGCCCGGCGGGGTACGTCGGCCTCGCAGCCCCAGTAGACCGCGTTGCTCGTGATCGATTCCAGCGTCAACGGCACGGCGCGCGTCACGGAATCGAAGGCGCTGCCCGGCTCGTTGAACCCCAGATGCCCGTTTGGCCCGAGGCCCAGGATCGCCAACGCGATGCCGCTCCCGCGCACCAGACCCTCGATGCGCGCGGCCTCGGCAGCTGCGTCGCGGGTGGCGCTGTCGAACGAGACCAGCCGCTCGCGCGGAATGCCGAGGGGGCCGAGCAGCACCCGCTCGAACCAGCGCGACAGCGAGCGGCGGTCGTCGGCGGCGATGTCGAGGTACTCGTCGAGCTGCACGAAACGCGCCTTGGCGAGACGGCTCCCCGGTCCATGCTTGACGGCCTCTGCATAGAGCCCGAGCGGCGTGTTGCCGGTCGGCAGCACGACGGCTGGGTTGCGCGTCTTCGCCAGCAGCATCTCTGTCAGCGCGAAGGCGCGCCGGCTCAGGTCGTCGGCATCCTCGGCAACGATCAGCTTCATGGGGACTTATCCGTTGGTTGTCTCGAGCCAGAGTGCGGCTGCACCCATGGCGCCGGACCAGGGGCCGAGCGCGGCCAAATCGATCGTGAGCGTATCGCGGAAGGCTGGCGGCGCCAGGTTGGAAAAGGCGCGGCGGATCGCGTCCCGCAGCGGCGCGCCGGCTTGCGCCATGCCGCCAGCGAGCAGCACGCGCTCGAGATCGAGCATCACGTGGGCGTTGACGATCGCGGCCGCCAGCAACTCGTGCACGCGGTCGAGCTCGGCCTGGGCCGCCGCGTCGCCGCCGGCTGCGCGCGTGGACACCTGCTCGAGATCGAGGCCGCGCGTGCGGCGCAGCCCGCCGGGAGACGCCGCATTCTCGAGCGACACGTAGCCGCCTGCGCCGGCTTGGCCCCAGGCGAGTGTCAGCCCGATCTCGCCGGCCATGCGGTGGGAGCCGGGACGTAACCGACCATCGAGCAGCAGCCCGCCGCCGACGCCGGTTCCCAGCGTCAGGATCAGTGCATTGCGCACGCCGCGGGCCGCGCCGAACCGCGCCTCGCCGAGCATCGCTGCGCGAGCGTCGTTCTCGATGCGGACGGCGAGCCCGGTCGCGGCGCGAAGCTCCGCGGCGAGCGGCCGGCCAGCCAGCACAGGCAGATTGGCCATGCCCTCGACAAGCTGGTCCTGCGCATCGAGCGTACCCGCGATCGCGAGGCCGAGCCCCTCGGGCTTTGCCGAGCCTTGCACCAGCTTGGCGCGCTCCGCGACGTGCGTGATGAGTGCGCCCGCGTCCGCACAGGCCGGCAGCGGACCGATATGCTCGGCAAGCCGGCGGCCGTTGCCATCGACCAGCGCCACGCGCAGGTTGGTGCCGCCGAGGTCGATGCCGATCGCCGCCGCCATGCTCATTGCGCCTTTGGTTGCGGACTCGTTGCTTGCACCTTCGATTGCCCACCAGCAACAGGTGCGATTGTCGCTTACGCCTTCAGTCGCCCACCCGCAACCGGCGCCTCTCGCTGCGCCTTCGGTTGCCCACCCGCAACCGGCGCGTGCGCGAGCCGGCGGATGACGTCGACGCGCGAGCCGTCGCCGGCTTCGAGCTGGCGCAGGAAATCCGACCACAGGAAGAACACCTGCCCGTCGACGGGCGAGCGCGCGACGTGACCGCTCATCTCCGCAAGCTCGGCGGTATCGAGCGTGGTGCGCCGGCCTTCGCGCGCGTGCAGCCCATCGAGATAGAGTGGCGCTGCCTGCAGCGTCGTGACCGTCGTCTTGCCGGTGCGCGCCTTGATCTCGGTGCCGATGGCGGCTGGCCATTCGACGTCGCGCTTCAAGATCTGGTGGTAGGCCATCACCTCGTAGACGTCGATCACCTCGGACAGCATCTCGAAGTTCTGCCCGAACGTCGTAGTTGCCGCATTGTCGTAGTCGGCGATGCCGAAGGGCAGCGTGTTGAGCACCATCTGCACGTCGGGTTTTATCGCGCGCGCGGCGTCGCGGACGCGGCGCACAACGTCAACGGTGACGCGGCACTTCCAATCCACCCATTGCTCCCGCGCGTTGGAATTGATCCACGCGGCGGCGGCGGCCGGCTTGTGCGACGGCAGCGACACGCCGGTTGCCGCCTCGAACGCGACAAGCGTTTGCGGATCGAAGCTGTACTCGGGGAAGTCGCTGCGCCGATGCTGCGGCATCCACAATTCCCAGAAGCCCGGCCAGCGCATGAAGCCCAGATGGATGCCGTCGGGCTCGAGCGCGCGCACCGCCGCCTCGATTCTCGCGATCTTGTTCTCGACATGCGCGCTCCGATTCGGGGGCACGCCGATGTACCAGTCGATCGCCTCCTGCGCGCGGCCGCTCGTGTCGATCGCGTTCCACGCCGGATTGGTGGCGAGCGCGTCGGGATCGAACATCATCAGGCAGGACGCCACGTACTTGATGCCGCGTCGCGCCAACGCATCGCGAAAGTGGCGGTCGTCGTAGCTGGCGTAGCGTTCGGCTAGCTCCGGCGGCACCACGCTTTCAACCGCCGTGTTCGGCATCGGCAGGATGCGGCTCTGCGTCAGCACGAACGTGACGCCCCAGTCCGCCAGCAACGCGGCCGCCTCGTCGTAGTCGAGGCCGAACCGCAAATACCAGTCGGTGTCGTAGACCTTCATCCCCAGCGCCCAGGCGGGGTCGCGCATGGTGGGGTCAGACCCTTGGGTCTGCCCCTTTGCGCCAGCGTGTGAGAGGTTGCTCGTCATCGACACGCCTTGCCCGGGTTTCAGACCCGAGGGTCTGACACCCCCGCGGCCCCTGCCTCACCACTCGCCGGTGAACCCTGCCACGTTGGCGGCCGTGATCTTCGGCATCGGGATGAGGGTGCGCTTCTGGACCGGCGCCTTGCCCTTGGCGAGGTCGAGCGCCAGCGCCAAGCCTTGCTCGGCGTCCTTTGTCGGCGACTGGTCGACGGTGCCGTAGAGCAGACCGGCCTTGATCGCCGCGATGCCGTTCTTGCTGCCGCCGGTGCCGACGATTTTGATGCCGGCGAGTTTGCCTGCGGCCTTCGCCACTTCTGCCGCCGCCGCAGCCGTATTGTCGTCCTGGCTGAACAGGCCGTTGATCTTGTCGCCGTGTGTGGTGAGAAAATCCTCCATGATGGCTTTCGCCTTCACGGGGTCCCAGCTCGCCGACTGGCGCGCCAGAATCTTGATGCCGGAGTTCAGCGCCTTCAGGCGGTCTTCGAAGCCCTTGCGGCGGGCGAGCGTGGTCGACTGGCCGGGTGTGCCCTCGATCATCACGATGTTGCCTTTACCCCCGAGCGCATCGTGCATCAACTCGGCCGCGAGCGTGCCCTGCACCGTGTCGTCGGGGCCAGAGTAGCCCGCGATCAGCGCCTGACCTGCGGCGTTCGGCTCGTTGGAGACGGCGAGCACCGGGATTTTGGCGTCGGAGGCGGCCTTGATCGAGGGAAAGATCGCGTTGCCGTCGAGCGAGCAGACGAGGATCACGTTCACCTTGCGCGCGACCAGGCTCTCCATGTCGCGCGACTGCTTGGCGATGTCGCCGTCGGCGCTGGTAGTTATGAGCGTGACGTTGGGGTTCTTCGCGGCGGCGGCCTGGAACGCCTTGGTGTAGGCGGCGATGTAGGGCCAGCCGAGATTGGGTTGCGACAGGCCGATCACGACCTTGTCGCCGCCCTGCGCGCGCGCGTCAGACAAGCCCGTTGCAACGGCGCCCACCGACGCCACCATCCCCATCGCCCGACGGCGTGTTACGCTGTTCACTCGTCTCTCCCTTGATCCCTTGATTGACGCTTCAGGCCCGCTCCACCGGGCGGGCTCGCTTGGTCGCCAGCAACCTATCGATGACGATGATGCCGAGCAACAGGCAGCC
>JANOJW010000430.1:0-1944 GCA_031418955.1 Hyphomicrobiales bacterium
CATTGTGTGGCGCCGCCCCTCACGTCGTGTCGCAGACGCGCTTACAGCACGATCCCTCTCCCGTGAAGGACGGAGAGAGGGGATGAGTGCGCTGTCCCGCTTCAGCTCACCTGGACCTTTTTCGATGTCATCTGCCTTGAAATTTCCGACGCTGATCGCCTACGCTTTCGGCTATCTGCTGGGCTCGATCCCGTTCGGTCTGCAGCTGACGCGAGCCGCGGGCCTGGGCGACGTGCGCAAGATCGGCTCGGGCAACATCGGCGCGACCAACGTGCTGCGCACCGGCAACAAGGGGATTGCGGCGGCGACGCTGTTCCTCGACGGGTTCAAGGGGTATCTTGCGGTGGTGCTGGCCGCTGCGCTCGTCGGCCCTTGGCTCCTCGGCGGATCGTCGCTGGATCTGCCGGCCGGGGGTAGCGGCGCGTCCCTCTCCGAGCTCATAGATCGGTTGGCGCGCATCGGCGTGATGATGATGGCCGCCGGGCTCGGCGCCTATCTCGGGCATATCTATCCCGTCTGGCTCGGCTTCAAGGGCGGCAAGGGCGTCGCGACTTACATCGGCGTCATGCTCGGCATCGCGCCGAAGGTGGCGCTGGCGTTCTGCACCATCTGGCTCGTGGTGGCTCTCGTCACGCGCTACTCGTCGCTCTCCGCGCTGATCGGCGCTGCAGCAGCACCCGTCATCCTCTGGTTCCTGCGCCAGCCGGAGTTCGCGATGTTCTTCGCGCTGATGTCGGCCTTGCTGTTCTGGACGCATCGCGAGAATATCCGGCGATTGCTCAGCGGAACCGAGGGCCGGATCGGTGCGAAAGCTTCCTAGTGCGCCTTCAGATGCCCACAAGCATCCGGCGCGTGCGCCTTCAGATGCCGACGCCTCACTTGGGCCATCAGGTGCCCACACGGCACCCGGCCCGCACCCGGCGCGGGCACCGCTGCCCGTGGCGCCGCTCGACGACCGCCAGCGGCTCGCCTGCCTGCGCCTCATTCGCAGCGAGAACGTCGGCCCGGTGACGTTTCGCGAGTTGATCAACCATTGCGGTGGCGCGGAAGCGGCCCTCGAGGCGCTGCCCGAGCTGTCTATGCGCGGCGGCCGGCGGCGACCGATCCGCATTACGCCGCGCGACGTCGCGGAGGCCGAGCTTGCCGCGGCGGAGCGCGTCGGCGCGTGGCCCCTCTTCACGATCGAACCCGGTTATCCAGCGCCGCTCGCGCATCTCACAGCGCCGCCGCCGCTGCTCTACGTGAAGGGCCGCGCGGAATTGTTCGAGCGCCCGGCCGTGGCGATCGTCGGCTCGCGCAACAGCTCGGCGGCGGGCATCACACTGACCCGGATGATCGCCACCGGCGTCGGACGGGCGGGCTTCGTCGTCGTCTCGGGCCTTGCGCGCGGCATCGACGGCGCCGCACACGAGGCGTCGATTGCGACCGGCACGGTGGCCGTGCTCGGCGGGGGCATCGACCACGTCTATCCGCCCGAGCATGCCGATCTCTACGCGCGCGTCGCCGTCGAGGGATGTCTCGTCAGTGAGAACCCGCCGGGCTTCACACCGCGGGCCCAAGATTTTCCGCGACGCAATCGCATCATTTCCGGTGTGTCGCTCGGCGTCGTCATCGTCGAGGCGGCGAAGCGGTCGGGCAGCCTCACCACGGCGCGGTTTGCCGGCGAGCAGGGGCGCGAGGTGATGGCGGTGCCGGGCCATCCGCTCGACCCGCGCGCGGAAGGCACCAACGGGCTCTTGAAGCAGGGCGCGACGATGGTGACGGGCGCCGACGATGTGCTCGAGGTGTTGCGGCCAATGAGCGGGCTTTCGCCGGGCGGTGAATTATCGACGGCCTTGGCAGAGGCCCGCGAACCCGCGTTGCCGGCGCTCGATGTGACGGCGGCCGACGATCATCGCCGCATCGTGGTGGAGGTGCTGGGGCCCGCGCCGGTCAGCATCGACG
>JANOJW010000431.1:0-4818 GCA_031418955.1 Hyphomicrobiales bacterium
CGTGCGCCGCGAAGGCTTCGTCGCGCTGCTGTCCAAACCGGTGAAGAGCGATGAGCTTGTGGCGACGGTGGCCCGCGCCGTCGACAAGGAGCAGCCAGGCAGCGACCAAGAACGGCGCGCCCGCCAGCAGCAAGCCACCGAACGGCGAAAGTTCGCGGCAGCCGTCCTCCTCGCCGAGGATAATCCGGTCAACAGCGAGGTCGCACGCGAGTATCTCTCGATCCTCGGTTGTACGGTCACCGTCGCCGAGAACGGCGTCGAGGCCCTGCGGCTGGTGACCCAGCAGCCGTTCGATCTCGTGCTGATGGATTGCCAGATGCCAGAGATGGACGGGCTGACGGCGACACGCCGCATCCGTGCGCATCAGTCCGATAAGGGCTTGCCGCGCATCCCCATCATCGCCGTCACGGCCAACGCGATCGAGGAAGATCGCCTCGCGTGCCTCGAGGCCGGAATGGACGACTACGTCAGGAAACCCTTCGCCGAGGAAGCATTGGAGCAGGTCATGTTGCGTTGGTTCAAGGATCGAAACGAAGCTCCACCCGCGGCTGCGGCTGCAGCTCTGCCAGGCTCGATGCCCGGCGATGCGTCGACCCCGGTCGCTGCGCCGCCGTCCCAGCCGGCCCTCGACATGGCTGTGATCGATCGCATGACGATGACGCACGCCAAGCTGATGGGACGCCTGATCGAGACATATCTCAACTACGCGCCCAAGGCCGTCGCGCAAATGTGCGACGCCGGCAGCGCAAAAAATGCGATCGCGCTCAAAACCGCAGCGCACAGCCTGAAGTCGAGCAGCGCCAACGTCGGGGCGATGCTCCTCTCCGGCCACTGCCGCGATCTGGAAGCTGCGATGAAGGCCGACACCGCCGAGGTCGACGCCGCCGCCGCCGCGATGGTCGGTCGCATCGAGGCCGAGTATGCCCGCGTCGCCGATGCGCTTCGCGCCGTGCACGCCGGCCTCGCGGCGGGCCCGGCCAAGGCCGTGGGCTGAAGCGAGCCGGCTTACACCGACGCCTGCGTCAACCCTGTGAAGGGCCTGGCGCATCGCCGGCATCATCCAAAACGGCCTTCGGCGTATCGTCGTTTGCCGCCACCTCGGCCGGCGGCTTGGGCTTCAGGCCGCCCCTTGCCACCACCACCATCGCCGGCCGCAGGATGCGGTCCTCGATCATGTAGCCCGGCTGGAACACCTGGGTGACCGTGCCCGAGGGCACATCCGGGTTGGGTTGCTCCATCACCGCCTGATGGTGGTGCGGATTGAAGGGCTGGCCCTTCGGGTCGAGCCGCGTGACGCCATGCCGCTCGAGCACCGAGGTGAACTCGCGCTCTGTCAGCTCGACGCCCTCGAGGAAGCTCTTGAGCACCGGCGTCTGCTCGGCCGCCCCCGCGGGCACGGTATCGAGCGCGCGCTGGAAGTTATCGCCGACGGTGACGATGTCGCGGGCAAAGCGCGTGATCGCGTACTTCGAGGCGTCGCTCTTCTCTTTCTCGAGGCGCTTCCTCATGTTGTCCATCTCGGCGTGCGTGCGTAGCACCCGGTCCTTGAGCTCGGCGATCTCGGCCTTCAGGACGTCGACGTCCGGCCGGGCGGCCTCGGGTCGGACCTGGGCGGCCTCGGGTTGTGTCTGGGTGGCCTGCGGGTCGGCCGGCTGAGGCGTCGCCGCCGCGCTGTCCGGCGCCGGGGTGGCTTGGGGCTGCGATGGGGACTGCGACACCGGCTCAGGTCCGCTCTCGCCCGGTCCCTTGGTCTCGTGCGTCATGGAGCCTCTGCTCTGGTATTGGTCGTTGTGGCACCGGCGCTGTGTCCACGGTTCTCCAAGTGCTTTGAGTGGATATCATCCCGCAGCGCAAAAAAATCAAGTCAGCGCCTTGCCGACCAGCCGCGCCGTATAGTCGACCATCGGGATGATGCGGGCATAGTTGAGCCGCGTCGGGCCGATGACGCCGAGCACGCCGACGACCTTGCGCGTCGTGTCGTGGAACGGCGCCACGATCAGCGATGAGCCCGACAGCGAAAACAGCTTGTTCTCCGAGCCGATGAAAATGTGGACGCCATCGCCCTTGTCGGCGAGGCCCAGCAGCTGGGTCAGCTCGCGCTTGGATTCCAGATCATCGAAGAGCTGGCGGATCCGCTCGAGATCCTCAATCGCGGCTAAGTCCTTGAGCAGATTGGCCTGTCCGCGCACCAGCAGGCTCTTGCGGCCGCCCTGGGCGCCGGACCAGGTCGCAAGGCCCGCCTCGATCACCTTTTTCGTCAACTGGTCGAGCTCGGCCCTGGCCTTGGTAAGGTCGGCCTCGATGCGCGATTTGGCCTCGCCGATGGTCAGGCCGCGGATGTGATGATTGAGGTAGTTCGACGCTTCCGTCAGCGCGGATGCCGGCAAGCCCCGCGGCACAGCAATGACCCGGTTCTCGACGGCCTGATCCTCGCCGACGATCACCACCAGCGCCTTGCCGGGCTCCAGCGGCACGAACTCGATGTGCTTCAGCCGCATGTCCTGCTTGTCGCACAGCACGAGGCCCGCACAGTGCGAGAGCCCCGAGATCATCTCGCCGGCTTCCGACAGCACCTGATCGACCGGTTTCTGCCGCTTGACCGCGATCTGCGCCTCGATCTTGCGCCGCTCGTCGTCCGTGAGGTCGCCGATCTCGAGCAGGCCATCGACGAACAGCCGCAGGCCGGTCTGCGTCGGCAGGCGACCCGCAGAGGTGTGCGGCGCGTAGATGAGGCCCAGATGTTCGAGGTCCGACATCACGTTGCGCACGGAGGCCGGCGACAGCGACATCGGCAGAAAGCGCGAGAGATTGCGCGATCCCACCGGCTCACCCGTCGAGATATACGACTCCACGATCACCCGGAAGATCTCGCGCGAGCGCTCGTTGAGCTTCTGGATCGTGGTGGTCGGTTCGGACATGTGGCGGGTCTGGTCGCTCCTCGAGGATAGGGTCGCTGGCCGTCTGTGTGGACAAGGTAGGGTTGGTCCAAGTGGCCGTCAACAGAGCAGAAAATTGTGTTGGACGGGCTGCTCGCGGCTCCGCCTCACCGCCTGAAGATCGACTTGATGATGGCGTTCTTCACCTGCGTGATGATCGAGCGCATCACCGAGCGGGAGACGTCCCGGGCGATCTGCTGGCCCAGCGAGGCGCCGCCGCGAGGCCCACGTCCCGTCAGGACGCTCCCCCAGCTGCTCTTGTCGGCCTCGGCCTGCTTCTTTGCGGCCTCGGTCTCGGCGGCCGCCGACTCGCCGCGCTTCTGCAGCATCTCGTGGGCGGAATCGCGGTCGACCAGATCCTCGTACTTGCCGAAGTAGGGGCTCCTTTCGATCATCGTCCGGCGCTCGGCCTCGGTCAGCGGCCCGATGCGGCCCGAGGGCGGCCGCATCATCGTGCGCTGCACCATGGAGGGCTCGCCCTTGAGCTGCAGCACAGAGACCAGCGCTTCGCCGACCTTCAGCTCCTGGATCACCCGCTCGGTGTCGAGCGCGGGGTTGGGACGGAAGGTCTCGGCGGCAGCGCGGATCGCCTTCTGCTCGAGCGGCGTGAAGGCGCGCAGCGCGTGCTGCACACGGTTTCCGAGCTGGGCTGAGATCGAGTTCGGCACGTCGCGCGGGTTCTGCGTCACGTAGTAGACGCCAACGCCCTTCGAGCGGATCAGCCGCGTCACCCGCTCGACCTGCTCGAGCAGCGCCTTCGGGGCCTCGTTGAACAGCAGATGCGCTTCGTCGAAGAAGAACACTAGCTTCGGCTTGTCGAGATCACCGACCTCGGGAAGTTTGTCGAACAGGCGCGACAGCATCCACAGCAGGAACGAGGCGTAGAGCCGCGGCGTTTTCATGAGGCGGTCGGCGGCGAGGATGTTCATGGTGCCGCGGCCGTCCGAGGCGATCTTCAGGAAGTCGCGGATGTCGAGGGAGGGCTCACCAAAGAAGTTGTTCGCCCCTTGCTCCTCGAGCACCAGCAGGCGGCGCTGCACGGCGCCTGCCGAGGTCGCGGCGACGTTGCCGTACTTGGTCACCAGCTCCTTGCCGCGCTGGCCGATGTCGGCGATGATCGAGCGCAGGTCCTTCAAGTCGAGCAGCGGCATGCCCTCGTCGGCGGCGACCCGGAAGGCGATGTTGAGGACGCCCTCCTGCACCTCGTTGAGCTCGAGCAGTCGCGACAGCAGCAGCGGCCCCATGTCCTGCACCGTGGCCCGGATCGGATGCCCCTGCTCGCCGAACAGGTCCCAATAGATCGCCGGATAGGCCTGCTGGACGTAGGCGCTGCCGAGGCCGACTTCCTCGGCGCGCTGCAGCAGGAAGGGCTTGGGCTCGCCCTTCATGGCGATGCCGGAGAGGTCGCCCTTGATGTCGGCGGCAAACACCGGCACGCCCGCATCGAGGAAGCCTTCGGCCAGCACCTGCAGCGTCACCGTCTTGCCAGTGCCGGTGGCGCCGGTGACGAGGCCGTGGCGGTTGGCCAGCTTCAACTCCAGGTATTCGGAGTGAACGCTATGACCGAGAAAGATTTTCCCGTCCACCAGGACGCTGTCTTTCGTCGCCATGCTGTGGTCTCCTGACCCGTGCGGACGGCCGCGACCGTCGGATCGCGGGTTCGCGATTCGGTGCGCCAAATCAGGGTCTCATTACATGTGTCACACGGCGTTGCAATGGCGGGTTGCAGCGCCATCCTGGGGAAAACTCGGGCTATCCCGCACTATCGCGTGGCCCCGACCTATCGCGCGGCCGCGAGGCGGACCACCTGCTTGCCGGTGTTGCCGCCCGACAGCATGTTGACGAACGCGGCCGGCATCTGCTCGAAGCCGTCGGCGACGCT
>JANOJW010000432.1:0-7613 GCA_031418955.1 Hyphomicrobiales bacterium
CACCATGTCGGCGCACTTCTCCCCGATCATGATCGAGGGCGCGTTGGTGTTGCCCGAAGTGAGCGTCGGCATGATCGAGGCGTCGGCAACGCGCAATCCGGCGATGCCGCGAACCCGCAGCTGATCGTCGACCACCGCCATGGCGTCATGGTCGGTGCCCATCTTGCAGGTGCCGACCGGGTGATAGGTCGTCTCCGCGTTGTTGGTCACGTAATCGAACAGCTCGTTGTCGGTGACGACCTGCTTGCCCGGTGCGAACTCGCGCATGCCCAGCCACGCCATCGACGGCGCCTCCATCATACGCCGCACGATCTTCATGCACTCCAGCACGCAGGCCTTGTCGATCGGGTCCGACATGAAGTTGAAGCGGACGGCTGGATACTTCGAGGCGTCCGGCGAAGTGACGTGGATCGAGCCCTTGCTCTCGGGCCGTAGCTGGTGCGTGATGATGGTGATCCCGGGCTCCTTGGCGAGTTTGATGTCGGGCGTCGTGAGGAACGGCTGCACGGTGAAGATCGCGTCGGGGCTGGCGAGGCCCTCGCGCGTCTTGAAGAAGCCGCGCATGGGGGACGCCGCGAACGACAGGAAGCCCTGCCGCTTGAAGATGTACTGCAGCCCGTGGTTGATTTTGCCGAGCCCGCGCAGTTGCTCGTTGAAGGTGTAGCCCAGCGGCGCGGTGTACCACTTCATGCGCGGCGACCAGTGGTCGCGCAGGTTCTCACCGACGCCCTTCAGCGCGTGCTTCACCTCGATGCCCAGATCCTTCAATCGCTCCGGCTGGCCGATGCCCGACAGCTCCAGCAGTTGCGGCGAGGCGATCGCCCCGCAGGACACGATCACCTCGCGCGTGGCGGTGGCCTCGCGCACCTCGCCCTTGATGCGATAGCGCACGCCGACGCAGCGCTTACCCTCGATCAGCAGCCGCTCGGCCTGCGCGCCGGTCTCGATGTCGATGTTAGGGTTGTTGCGGATCGGTTCGAGGTAGCAGTGCGCCGTCGACTGGCGCCGGCCGTTGCCGATCGAACCTTGCGTCATGGCGACGCCTTCCTGGTCGGCGCCGTTATAGTCGTCGTTGCGTTTGATGCCGGCGTGGGCCGCCGCCTCGAACAGGCTGTCGTAGAGGCGGCCCTTCTCGGTCGAATCGGTGATGCGCAGCTGCCCGTCGCGGCCGCGGATCGCTGCGTCGCCGCTATCGTAGCGCTCCATGCGCTTGAACACGGGCAGCACGTCCGCGTAGCTCCAGCCGCGATTGCCCATCTGCGACCAGGTGTCGAAGTCCTGCGGCTGGCCCCGCACCCAGACCATGCCGTTGATCGCCGACGAGCCGCCGAGCATTTTTCCGCGCGGGATCGGGATGCGGCGGTTGCCGGTCGTCGGTTCTGGCTCGCTGTCATAGAGCCAGTTGACGCCCGGCCGCTTGATGAAGCGGGCAAAGCTTACCGGCACGCGGGAGAGGAAATGCGTCTCGCCGCCCGCCTCCAGCAGCAGCACGCGGTACTTCCCCGCCATGGTCAGACGGTACGCGAGCGCTGCTCCTGCCGATCCGGCGCCCACCACGATGAAATCCACGACGTGCTTGTACATCGGCGCTGCTCCCGCTTTTGGCTCGCTGAGGGTGTTGGCCACGATGATAGCGGCCCTTGTCCGGACAGGCGAGGGGGGCTGCGCGAAGGGTGCCATGCGCGGACAAGTGAGCGCGGGTCGGGGCAACTTATCCCCGCGATTAACCGTGGTGCTGGAAATGGGATGCGAAACTTATCCCCGTGCGTTGCGCGTGCCGCAAGATCATCGCCAAGGCCGCCGGGTGCGAGCCGGGTGGCGTCCACAGCCATCGGGTCAGTGCGCGGCGGCCCGTGCTCTTTGAACTGTGAATCAATTGTACGGCCCTTTGGGTCGCCATCGGGCGGCGGGAAGCGGGCCTCGCGCGGTTGCGTCCCTTCAGCGCCGCCTATCGGGTCTTGTCCTCGAGGGCGTTCTTGGGCACGTCGCGGAACGGGATCTTGTCGTCGTGGCGCGGCTCCTTCGGCATGGCGAGCACGCGCTCGGAGATGATGTTCTTCTGGATCTCGTCGGTGCCGCCCGCGATCGAGATGGCGGGCGTCGAGACCAGGATCTCCGCGATCACGCCGCCCATCGGACTGTCGGCGCCGGTGAGCATGGCATCCGCGCCCGCAATCATCGTGTGGACGCTGTTGGCTGCCCGCGCGATGTAGCTTGCCGCAAGCTTGCCGATCGAGCCCTCGGGTCCTTGCGGCCGCCCTTGCGCCTGGGCTGCGCGCGCGCGTCGCGCCGTCCACTCGGCGCACTTCGCCATGGTCAGCACCCGAGCGATCTCCTGGCGCACCACCGGGTCGGCGATGCGTCCCGTTTCCTTGGCGCGCGAAATCAGCAGATCGCTGCGGCCGGTGCGCTGCGGGTACCACGTGTAGGGCTGCAGCGCGATGGCGATCTCCTGCGCTTCCTCGCGATAGATCTTCTCGGGACGGTCGCTGGCTTTGGCGTGGCGGCGCAGGCCGTCGGCGCCGCGCCGCTCGTGCATCAACGTGGTGGTCGCGATCTTCCAGCCGTCGCCGTCGTTCTCCATCAGGAACTCGGGCTCGACCTCGGCGTCGGTCAGGAACACCTGGTTGAACGAGGCGTGCCCGTTCATCTGCTTCAGCGGCACCGCCGAGACGCCCGGCTGGCGCATGTTGATGATGAAATAGGCGAGGCCCTTGTGCTTGGGAAGGTTCATGTCGGTGCGCGCGAGCAGCAGCCCCCAGTCGGCTTTGTGCGCGCTGGTGTTCCAGACCTTCTGCCCGTTGACGATCCACTTGTTGCCGCGCCGCTCGGCTCTTGTGAGCGCGCCGGCGAGATCGGAACCCGAGCCCGGCTCCGAGAACAGCTGGCACCAGGTGTCCTCGCCGGTCAGGATGCGGCGCAGGAATTTCTCCTTATGCAGGTCGGTGCCGTGCGCCAGGATGGTCGCGGCGGCGAGCGTGCGGATGCCCATCCGCGCGACGCTGATGGCGCCGATGCGCTCGAACTCGTCGTCGACGACCGGCGACATGCCGACGGGCAAGCCGCGCCCATACCAGCGCCTGGGCCAGCTCGGCGCGCCCCAGCCCGAATCGATCAGGATGTGGCGCCATTCGAGGAGCCCCAGGTTCGGGTTCCAGTTGGCCTCGAGCCAGGCGCGCACGTCGGCGCGGACGGTATCTTGGGTGATGGCGTCTTGGGTGATTTCGCTCATGCCACGCGTCTCCTCAGGCGGCCCACATCTGCATCAAGCGCTCGCGATGAAAGCTCGGGTGCCCGAGGAAGGCCTCCGAGCTTTTCGCGCGCTTGAACCAGAGGTGCGTGTCGTTGTCCCAGGTGAAGCCGATGCCGCCGTGGATCTGCACAGCGTGGATCGCCGTCTGCATGTAGGCATCGGATGCTGCAGCCTTCGCCAGCGAAGCGACAGCGGACAGATCCGCGTCGCCCTCGTCGGCGGCGGCGGCTGCGTAGTAGGCGGCGGATTTTGCGAGCTCGACCTCGAGCAGCATGTCGGCGGCCTTGTGCTTCAAGGTCTGGAACGAGGCGATCGGCCGTCCGAACTGGTAGCGCATTCGGGCGAAATCGATCGCCTGCTCACGCAGCCGCTCGGCGCCCCCGACCATCTCGTTGGCAAGGCACACGGCCGCGACGTCGAGCGTCGCCTGCATGGCGTCGGCTGCCCGACCGTCTTCGCCGAGCAGGTCCGCCTCGACGCTCTGGAAGGTGAGCCGCGCCAGTTTTCGCGTCGGGTCCATGGCGGCGAGCGTCCGGCGCTCGAGGCCTGCCGCTGTGCCACGCACGGTCGCAAGCGTCAGGCCGTTGGCGCCCGAACTTCCCGGCCGCCGCGCCAGCACCACGATCAGGTCCGCAGTGTGCCCATCGAGGACGAAGCTTTTCGTGCCGGTGAGCTTGACCTTGCCGCCGGCGACCGCAGCCGTCGCCGAGACGCTGCCGGGGTCCCAGCGTCCGTTGTCCTCGGCGAAGGCGAGCGTGGCGATGGTCGCGCCCGAGGCGATGGCTGGCAGCAGGGTGCGCTTCTGCTCTTCGCTGCCCGCTTTCAGGATTGCGGTCGCCGCCATCACGGTCGAGGCGAAGAACGGCGCGCAGAGCAGCGCACGGCCCATCTCCTCGATCGCGATTGCGAGTTCGGAGACGCCGAAGCCCTGGCCGCCATAGGCCTCGGGGATGTGGATCGCGGTGAGACCGAGATCGCCGCTCAGGCGCTTCCAGACTTCGCGGTCAAAGCCCCGCTCGGTCTCCATGAGGCGGCGCACCGCGGTCGTCGGCGATGTGTCCTCGAGGAAACGGCGCACGCTCGAGCGGAACTCCTGCTGCTCGTCGGTGAAGCTGAATTTCATGGGGACCAGTCTCCGGCATCGGCGTCGCAGAGACCACGATGGCATCCCGCCGGCGGGCCAGCAAGTCTGCTGGCATGCAGGCCGAGCGCGAGTTCGCCGCCGGTTAACGCGCCGAAAATGGATCAGAACTGCTTGGCAGGCACCCGCACGACGAGCCCGTCGAGCGCGTCGGTCACCTTGATCTGACAAGCGAGGCGGCTCTCGTCGCGGACGTCGAAGGCGAAGTCGAGCATGTCTTCTTCCATCTCCGCGGGCGTGCCGACCTTCTCGCGCCAGTTCGCATCGATGTAGACGTGGCAGGTCGAGCACGCGCAGGCGCCGCCGCACTCCGCCTCGATGCCCGCGATGTTGCTTTTCTTGGCTGCTTCCATGACGGTGAGGCCGGTCTCTGCCACCACCGTCTGCACCGTGCCGTCGGATTGAATGTACGTGATCTTCGCCATGGATCCCTCGCGCCTCTCGCGACCGGATCGGGCGCGGGGATCCGGCGCGCCGGCATCCGCAACGAGGCTCGCAGCCATTTAGCGGCGCGACTCTCGGAATTCAAGGCGTCACGCTGACCCTCACGCTCCGGTCTGAACTAGGGGGCCTGTGCAACGTGCGATGCGGCCGAACATCAGGTGGTGGCGGCGAGGCCGTGCACATAGTCAACCGCCCGATCCAGCGCCGCGCGGATCTCCTCGATGAGGGTGTGCCGCAGCGAAGGATCGCTGGCGAAGGGCTGCCGCTCGGCATGCTCGGCCGCGTTCGCCACCTGCCATGCGCCGACGGCGCGCGCCGATCCCTTCATCGTATGGGCAGCGTCCCGCCAGGCCTTGGGGCTCGACGCGTCCGCGAGCTGGGCCAGCGTCTCGGGCGCCTGCTGCGCGAACAGTCCCAGCACCTCGATCTCCAGATCCACGTTGCCGAACGTGAAGCGGGACAGGTGCGCGCGATCGATCGGCGCGGCCGGCAGAACGCCGCGCGGTGGGGTTGCGCTGTCGACGGCGGCAATGAGCGCCATGTCCCGTAGTCCTTCAGCTCGGCCAGCGGTTCGCCGCAGCCCGTTGGTTCGTCAGCCCCCTATTTATCCACAGTCGCGATAAGTCTCGGTGAAGCCGCCCGTGAAAATGCGACTTGCTCTCGATGCGCTGCATTAACCTTTGCCGTTCAGGCGAGGGCTGGACCATGCTTTTGCCCCAAAGCGACATTAGCGCTCGACGCTCGATGCCGTCGGGGGACTGCGTGGACCTAGCAGCGTTTAAATCGTGCACATCCGGGGTCCGGCACCTGTGCCCGTCCTTCGAAATGGGCTATGAGACGCGCGTGCGGACGCAGTCATGTGCGGGCCGCTCAAAGTCAATTCGGACCGGTTGATGGCGCAAGAGACCAGCAAACAGGCTTCGGGAGCGGCACCGCCCGTTCCCAACGCGCCACCGGAGATCCCGATGGCGGGCAAGGTCTCAGGCGGCCCTCCGCCGCTGCCGGGGCCTCCGCCGACGCCAGGGACCGCGCCGCCGAACTCGGCTGCCCCGCCACCACCACCCCAGGCCAAGAAGCCCGTTCCGCCCGCTCCGTCGAACCCTGGCGACGCCGACCCCGATGCTGCGGGCAATCGCCGCGCCGCCAAGCGCCGGTCAGCCGGTCCGGCCCGCCCGGCAACTGCGGCCAATGACGATCTTCCCTCCATCGGCGGCCTCATCTTCGCCCTGCATCAGAAGCCCTCCAAGCGGCCGATGCAACTCGCCACCATCGCCAGCCTCGTCTGGCTGCTGATCGGGGGTGGTCTCGGCTGGGCCATGCTGGCGCCCGAGTGGCAACGCGCGGGCGGGTTCGCGGATCTGCTGACGAAACCGACCGCCATCATGATCGCCGCCGGCATCGTCATTCCGATCGCGCTGTTCTGGTTCCTCGCCATGCTCGTCGTGCGGGCCCAGGAACTGAAGCTCATGTCCTCGGCCATGACCGAGGTGGCGATTCGCCTGGCCGAGCCCGACCGCATGGCCGAGCAGCAGATCGCCTCGCTCGGCCAGTCGGTCCGCCGGCAGGTCAACCACATGAACGACGCCGTCGAGTTGGCGATGGGCCGCGCGACCGAGCTCGAATCGCTGGTGCACAACGAGGTCGCAAACCTCGAGCGCTCCTATACCCAGAACGAGCACCGCATACGCTCCCTCCTGGGCGAGCTCTCCGGCGAGCGGCACGCCCTCATCAACACCAGCGAGCGCGTCAACGTCTCGCTGAAGGAGCTCGGCACCGAGATCCCGACGCTGATCGACAAACTCGGCGAGCAACAGGTCAAGCTCGCCCGCTTCATCGAGGATGCCGGCCGCAATCTCGTGTCGCTCGAGTCGTCGCTGGCGGCCAACGCCGGCAATCTTGCTCATTCGGTCGGCGCGCACACCGCCGAGCTGAAGGGCGTGCTGACCCACCAGACTCAGCAAATCCAGGCCGCGCTCGTCGATGGTACCCAGCAGATCGAGACGCAATTTGCAACGCGCACCGAGCAGCTGAACTCCACCATCCAAGGCGGACTGCAGCGGGTCGAGGAGGGCATGGACCGCCGCATGACGACGCTGGGCGATGCGATGTCCACCCACACCGACACGATGCAAGGCGTGTTCGACAATTTTTCCGATGGCCTCAACGATGCGCTGGGCACGCGCACCGCTGGTATCCAGACCGTGCTGGAGGAGTACACCCGCGCCCTCGACCAGACGCTCGAGAGCCGCCAGGGCCAGCTCGAATCCCAGCTCGTCGAGCGTACGCGCACACTGGACGCGGCCTTCAGCCAGCGCATCGCCCACTTCGACGAGGCGATTCTGCGCTCGACCATCGCCATCGACAGCGCGGTGGCCGACAAGGCGCGGGCGCTGAGTTCCGCACTCGAGATGCACGCAAAGGACATTGCCCAGGTGCTCGGCCGCCAGGCGGGCGAGATGGACCAGCAGCTGATGCACGGCGTGCACGCGGTCCGCCGCGCCAGCGAGAACGTGACCAAGCAATCGCTACGCGCGATCGAGGGCCTCGCTGGACAGGCAGACCTGTTGAAGAACGTGTCGGAGAACCTGGTCAACCAGATCGGCTCCGTCACCGGCCGTTTCGATGTGCAAGGCCAGTCGATCATGCGCGCGGCGAACGCGCTCGAGACCGCCAACAACCGCATCGACAAGACGCTGCAGAACCGTCAGTCGGAGCTCTCCGATACGCTCGACAAGCTGTCCGGCAAGGCCGAGGATATCGATCGCGTGCTGCGCG
>JANOJW010000433.1:0-2172 GCA_031418955.1 Hyphomicrobiales bacterium
GGACGCACGTGCAGATCGACGCCTTTCAGCGTGCGGAAGGCGCGCTCGACGTCGGCGAGCTTCTTGTAGTTCAGCACGGTTTGCTCGGACGTCATGTCGCCCGCATTGACGCTTGTACGTATCACGTATAGTCCGTCGAGTGCCGCTTCTGCGGCGACATTCCCATCATTCACATCGTATTTGAATGAGCCGTCTTCGATTTGTAGTTCGAAGTGTTTCGCGACCTTGCATTTGCCGATCACCTTGCCGACCCGCACGCCGATTTTCGCCGCGCCGGCGAGCGCCCCCGACACGACCATCGCCTTGATCTTGTCGAGTTCAGCCGACGTCGCCGCCAGCAACTCCAAGCGCTTCTCGCGGCGCCGCTTCGCGAGCGCCGGATTGCGGCACGCGATCAACCGCTCGCCGGGATAATCCGGAAGCGTCAGGCTGATCACCTGAATCGGTGGATCGAATTTGGTGTCAACCCATTAACATTTTGAAATATCTGGCGAATCACCTAGTCTGGCCGACTCGGACGGCTCATCTGGCGGGTGATGGACATGCGGCGATTCGATCTCCAACAATCCAACACGGCCGAGTTGACTTCGCACTCAGGGTTGGCGCTGGTCGGTCGAGCGCTGCACCACACCAAGCTCGCCGAGCGCCTCGCGACCATCCCGCTGCATCACGGCATCGCCCATGCCGATTGTGTGAAAAGCTTCGTCGGACTGCTTTGCACCGGCAAGAGCGATTTCGACGCCATCGAGAACATGCGTGCCGACGAATTCTTTCCCGTGGCTTTGGACCTCGACAGGGTGCCGTCCGCCCCGACCTTGCGCCAGCGTTTCGACGAGCATGCCGACGCCATGCTACCGATCGTCGATGATGCTGCGATCGAATTCCTCGTCGCGATCGGGGCCAAGGCAACGCCTCTCGTTTTCAATTTTCGCTGGGGGGCGCACGAACCCAACCGCAACTATGTTCCGCTGGATATCGACGTATTTCCCATGGACAATTCCAAGACGAAGAAAGAGGGTGTCGCCTGGACCTACAAGGGGCATGACGGCTACGCACCGATCGCCGCATATCTCGGTGCCGAGGGTTGGTGTCTCGCTTGTGAATTGCGCATCGGCAGCCAGCATAGTCAATGCGAGTTCGTGCATTTTCTCGAGCGTGTGGTACCGCGGGCGCGGCTGCTCGCGTCCGCGTCGCATCGGCTGCTGATGCGTCTCGACAGCGCTCACGATGCCGCCGAGAACCGCGCTTGGCTCTCCGACCAATCCGTTGATTTTATTATCAAATGGAACCCGCGCAAGCAGGACCTCGAGGCTTGGCTGAAGCGCGCCAGGGAAACCGTCCACACCTGGCAGGAACCCCGGCCCGGGAAACGCGTCGGCATTTTCAGCGTCAGTGTCGAGGAGGACTTTGCTGGTCAGACGAGAACGTTTCGTCGGGTCATGCGAGTGACCGAGCGCACCATCGACAAGAAAGGCGCCTCGCTGCTCGTGCCACATATCACAGTCGAAGGCTGGTGGGTTTCTATCGGTAAAGTCATGCTCCCCGACGCAGCGGTCATTCGGGTCTACAACGACCACGGCACCTCCGAGCAATTCCATTCCGAGTTCAAGACCGATCTCGATATCGAGCGCCTGCCCTCGGGGAAGTTCGCGACCAACGACTTGGTCATGAGTTGCGCCGTTCTCTCCTATAATATTCTGCGCTGGATCGGTCAGACTGGCTTGATCGGCGACGATGCTCCGATCAGACATGCCGCGAAACGCCGGCGACTGCGTACGGTGATGCAGGAGCTGATTTACGTGGCGGCGCGTGTGATCGAGAGCGGGCGTCGCCTGGGGCTTCAGTTCGCACGCTATTGTCCAGCTTTCAGTAGTTTTTCGACCGTGTACCAGAAGCTCGTCCCGGGATAATCCGGCCAGCGCTGGCCTGCCCGCCACGGTCGCGAGCCGCGACCGTGAAGTGCGAAGCCTGCGCGATTTTCGCGGAAATCGGCCGTTGCAACTACAATTGCATGATCAACCAATATTCCGAACCATCCAGGGTCGGAGTCACTGATTCAGGAAACTGGCTGGTCGGCATTTGAACGAGGGCGGTCTCGTCCTGTTCGATCTGACGTCGAGTTATTTCGAGGGCGTCACCTGTCCGCTGGCCAAGCGCGGCCACAGCCGCGAC
>JANOJW010000434.1:0-4703 GCA_031418955.1 Hyphomicrobiales bacterium
CGTCTCGCCGGCCGAGGTGGAGGAAGTCCTGCAACAGCACCCGGACGTCGGGCTTGCCGGCGTCACCGGCATTCCCGATGCCGTGCGCGACGAGATCATCGTGGCCTTCGTCATTCCGCGGTCGGGAACCGCACCGACCGCCGCTGTGCTGCTTGCACACTGCCGCACCAAGCTGTCGTCCTACAAACTCCCCGATCGCATCGAGTTGTGCGCGGCGCTGCCTTTGACACCAACGGGAAAGCTGATGCGCCGCGAGTTGAGGGCGCTTGCCGCCAAACCCGTAGCTTCGTGACCCGGCACGACCGGAAGGATTTTGCCATGCGCGCTCTGCTATGCAGCCAGCTCAACGACTTCGCCGGACTCAAGGTCGGGGATGCCCCCTCGCCTGCGTGCGGCCCGGGCCAGGTTCGCATCGGCGTGAAGGCCGCCGGCGTCAATTTCCCCGACATGCTGATGGTCGAAGGCAAGTATCAGGTGCGCCCCCCGCTGCCGTTCATTCCGGGGCTCGAAGCCGCGGGCGTCGTGCTCGAATGCGGTGCGGGCGTCACGACCGTGAAGCCCGGCCAGAAGGTGTTCGCATTCCTTCGGCACGCGGGCGGGTTTGCGAGCGAGGTGGTCGTGCGCGAGGAGGTCGCCGTCCCGTTTCCCGACGAGATGGATTTCGCGACGGCTGCCGCCTTCCCGATCGCCTACGGCACCTCGCATTTCGCGCTCGAGCATCGCGGCAAGCTCAAGCCTGGCGAGACGCTCCTAGTGCTCGGCGCCACCGGCGGCGTCGGTCTGACCGCGGTCGAATGCGGCAAACTGATGGGCGCACGCGTGATCGCCGCGGCATCGAGCGCTGAGAAGCTCGCAATTGCCAAGCAGTACGGCGCCGACGAAGTCGTCGACTACACGAAGGAAAACCTGCGCGACCGCGTGCGCGAGCTGACCGGCGGCAACGGCGTCGACGTGGTGTTCGATCCAGTCGGTGGCGATGCGTTCGATAGCGCCGTTCGGTGCATCGGCTGGGAAGGCCGCATCCTCGTCGTCGGTTTCGCGTCGGGACGGCCCGCTTCGCCTCCCGCCAACCTGATCCTGGTCAAGAACTTCTCGGTGACCGGCGTGGTGTGGGGCGAGCACTCATTCCGCTATCCGCGCGAGGAGGCGGCACGGTTCGCGCGACTGCTGAAGCATTGGCAGGACGGCCACCTCAAGCCGCGCGTATGGAAGACCTTCCCGCTGGAGCGCGCCAACGACGCCTTCGAAGCGATGCGCAACCGCCAGGTCGTCGGCAAGATGGTGCTGACGATCTGAGCCAAAGGGCATCCACCCTTTTGCCTCCGACTTAGGTCGTCCATAGTGGCCGCCGAGCAAATCGTCACGCCAGGAGCCCAGAATGAAGACCCGCGCCGCCGTCGCCTTCGAGAAGGCCAAGCCGCTGCAGATCGCAACCGTCGATCTCGAAGGTCCCAGGGCCGGCGAGGTGCTGGTCGAGGTGAAGGCGACGGGCATCTGCCACACCGACGATTTCACGATATCCGGCGCCGATCCGGAGGGCTTGTTTCCCGCCATCATGGGCCACGAAGGCGCCGGCATCGTTGTCGACATTGGTCCAGGCGTGACGAGCGTCAAGACGGGCGACCACGTCATCCCGCTCTACACGCCCGAGTGCCGCACATGTCCCTCATGCCTGTCGCGCAAGACCAACCTGTGCACCCAGATCCGCAGCACGCAAGGGCAGGGCGTGATGCCCGACGGCTCTTCGCGCTTCTCGCTCGATGGTCAGAAGATTCACCACTACATGGGATGCTCGACGTTCTCGAACTTCACCGTGCTGCCCGAGATCGCGGTGGCGAAGGTGCGTGAGGACGCGCCGTTCGACAAGATCTGCTACATCGGCTGCGGCGTGACCACCGGCGTCGGCGCGGGGATCAACACCGCGAAGGCCGGCCCGGGGTGCACGGGCATCGTGTTCGGGCTTGGCGGCATCGGCCTCAACGTCATCCAGGGCCTGCGTCTCGTCGGCGCCGACATGATCATTGGCGTCGACACCAACCCCGCGAAAGAGGCCTGGGGCCGGAAGTTTGGCATGACGCATTTCGTCGATCCAAAAGACGCCGGCAAGGACCTCGTCGGCCACCTCGTCAACATGACGAAGCGCGGGGCGGACCAGATTGGCGGCGCCGACTTCACGTTCGATTGCACGGGCAACGTCGATGTGATGCGCACGGCTCTCGAGAGCAGCCACCGCGGCTGGGGCGAGAGCATCATCATCGGCGTCGCGGGCGCGGGGCAGGAGATCAAAACGCGGCCGTTCCAGCTCGTCACGGGGCGCACCTGGAAAGGCACGGCATTCGGCGGCGCCCGCGGCCGCACCGACGTGCCAAAGATCGTCGACTGGTACATGGACGGCAAAATCTCGATCGACCCGATGATCACCCACACCCTGAAGCTCGAGGACATCAACAAGGGCTTCGACCTGATGCACAAGGGCGAGAGCATCCGCAGCGTGGTGGTGTTTTGAGGCGATTGAGAATCGATGCCAATCGACCTAAGGTGTCCCGATGTCGAACGGAACCAACAACAAAGCGATCGACCAGATCGATTCGTCACGAGCGACCGTCGGAATCGGTCGTGACGACGACAATCTTTGGGTCTTGTCGACCTTCCTCCAAGCCCGTCGGCAGAAATACAAAGAAGCTGGAGATGACAAGCGCTCCAAGGCGGCGGTTCTTCGCGCCATGGAAATCGACTTCGAGAGGACATACCCAGAAGGCACCTCTATCGTCGTCGATCTCGTAACGTTCGACTTCGTTCACGCCGCGACCCGCACCGCCGCTCTCAAGACCTTCGTCGCACGCTTCGGCAAAACTGCCGCTGGCTGGGCGTTCGACGTCGGCAGGCCCATGACGGTCGGGGGCGGTGCATGCCCGAGCTGATCGGTAGCCTCGACAGCCGGCGGCGTCCGTTGGTTCGCGTTCCGGTGTCGGGCAAGGACGATCTTCTCGCGATCATCGACACGGCATTCACGGGCGAGCTACTGGTCGACGATGACGTAGCACGAAGTTGGGGCGTGGTCGTGCTGGATGTCGAGGCCCAGATCGAAATGGGCGATGGGTCGCGACGTGATGTGAAGCAGGGCCTCCTGACTGTGGTCTGGTTCGGCCGGGAGCGCGACGCGACGGTGCAGGTCGTTGGACGATCAGCGAACGACTCTCCGCGACGCCCACGCCAGGACGGCGAACCAGTCGCACTTCTCGGAACCGAGCTGATCGCACCGGGGATTCTCAACGTGAACTTCGCGACCGGCGTCGTGACGATCGAGCAGCCGGCGCAGTGACGCACGACTTGCCGCTCGAGGTCGTAGGCGCGCCAATGCACTTTGGAACATCCAGGGTCTTTCCCGCCGAAGTGATTTCACGAGTATCCACATGCGCATGCGCGTCCGCCGCTTCGCTCAGAACCCGATCATCCGGCCGCACATGGACGGCTGCATGGGTGACAACATCAACGGGCCATCGCTCATCCGCATGCCGGACTGGGTGACGAACCGGCTTGCGCGCTACTACCTCTATTTTGCGCATCACGACGGCCGCTACATCCGCCTTGCCTATGCCGACAAACTCGAAGGGCCGTGGCGCATGCACGAGCCGGGTGTGCTCTCACTCGAGCAGTCGCTGTTCGCCGGCCACGTCGCGTCACCCGACGTGCACGTCGACGAGATCAAGCGCCGCATCCGCATGTACTTCCACGGCTCGGAGGTTCCGAGCGGCGTTCCGGGCGCGGCACAGCACACGCGCGTCGCGTTGTCGAGCGATGGTCTGAGCTTCCAGGCCGCGCCGGAGCTCCTCGGCAACTCCTACCTGCGCGCCTTCGCATGGGGCGGCATGACCTACGCACTGGCGATGCCCGGCGTGATCTATCGCTCGATGGACGGCGTGTCTGGCTTCGAAAAAGGCCCGACGCTGTTCTCGAAGGACATGCGGCACGCCGCGCTGAAGCTCGACGGACACACGCTGACGGTGTTCCACACCAACGTCGGCGACGCGCCGGAAAGCATCCTGCTCTCGACCATCGATCTTCGGCCCGACTGGAGAGCGTGGAAAGAAACGCCAGCTGTCACGGTGTTGCGGCCGGAGCACGACTACGAAGGCGCGAATGCAGCTCCGGCGCCATCGGTGCGCGGGCTGGTGCACGGACCGGTGAACCAACTCCGCGATCCCGCCATCTACCGCGAGGCCGACCGCACCTACCTGCTCTATTCCGTCGCCGGCGAGACCGGCATCGCCATCGCCGAGCTTGCTTGAGCCACATTTCGGCTTGCCAAGCCAGGGCGATTCCTGGACCTTCGCTCAAGCTTCGCGATCAGGAGACCCGCATGAGCAGAGAGGACGAGGAATTCGGCTTCGCGCCGGACCACGACGCACCGCTCCCCTACCGGCAGCGCATCCGCGCGTACTATCAGGCGCTCGGCTACGGCCGTCCCTACCAGTGGGCCCACTACGCCGAGGTGCCGTTCACGCCGCTGACGAAGCCCGTGAAGGACAGCCGGATAGCGATCATCACCACGTCGGCGCCCTACAAGGAGGGAGCCGGCGATCAGGGTCCGGGCGCGCCCTACAACAACGCGGCGAAGTTCTTCGCCGTCTATTCGGGCGACTCCTCGGCCGATCCGGACCTTCGCATCTCCCACATCGGCATCGACCGCAAGCACACGACGG
>JANOJW010000435.1:0-6635 GCA_031418955.1 Hyphomicrobiales bacterium
GCCGATCGCCGCCCAGTCCGGCCTGAAGCGGAACCGTCCGTCAGGATGCGCGAATCCGTCGAGGAAGTGCGCCTTCGCGAACGGTTGCGCGCGGTCGATCCAGCCCTCCGGCTCGATCGCCGAAATGCCGCCGAGCCCGCCTCGCCGGAAGGCCTCGTCGATATGATCGCGCTCGCTCATGTCGAAGCGGGCGTCGGTGGTGCCGAGCCGACGGGCGAGGTCGCAGCGGACCCGATAGTTCGAGCGCGCCTCGCCCGGCGCCTCGATCAGCTTCGGGCCGAAGGCAAGGTGCGTATGGCCGTAGGCGGCGTAGAGGTCGTCGTGCTCGACGAACATGGTTGCCGGCAGCACGATGTCGGCGAAGCGGGCGGTCGCCGTCATGAAGTGCTCCTGCACGGCCAGGAAAAGGTCCTCGCGCGCGAGCCCTTTGCGGACGAGCCCGGTGTCGGGTGCGACCTCGGCCGAGTTCGCATTCTGCATCAGCATGGCGGTGACCGGAGGCCCGCTCTTGATGGCGTCGGGCAAACCGTTGAGCACGGCCCCGATGCGCGACTGATCGAGAATACGGACGTTCGGATCGAGTACGTCGAGCCCGTGCATGCGCGTCGGATCGAAGCCCCAGGCCGCGCGGTCCCATGTCATGTAGAAGGCGCCGCCGCCCCGGTGGCGCCAGTGTCCGGTGATCGCCGGCAGGCAGGACACGGCGTGCATCGCCGCCGAGCCGTTGCGTGTGCGCGTGAAGCCGAAGCCGGCGCGGATGAAGCTCCGCGGCGTCGTCGCGTAGATCCGCGCGAAGTCGACGATGGCCTCGACGGAAAGTCCGGTGATCGCTGCCGCCCACTCCGGCGTGCGCGACAGGATGTGCCGCTCGGTGGCGGCGTCGAAATCGGTCAGTCGCCCGAGAAAATCGCGGTCGGCGTGGCCTTCCCGCAGCGCGACGCACATCATGGCGAGCGCCAGCGCGCCGTCGGTGCCCGGATTGATGATCAGCGCGATGTCGGCCTGCTCGACGGTCGGCGTGCGATAGACGTCGACGACCGCGAGCCTCGCCCCGCGCGCCTTCCGGGCCCGGGTGACATGCGTCATCACGTTGACCTGACTCGAGACCGGATTGCCGCCCCACATGACGATGAGATCGGCCTCGGCCATCTCGCGCGGGTCGGGGCCGGTCAGCGCGCCAACGCCGGCCCGCCAGCCGGCCTCGGCGGGTGTCGAGCAGATGGTGGAGTGCTGGCGCGAATAGCCGAGCACGTTGCGGAACAGTTCCATGCCGTAGCGCTGCACCTGCCCCATCGTTCCGCCCGAGTGATAGGGCCAGACGGTCTCTCGGCCGTGTCGGTCGACCGCGCGCTGGAACGCCTCGGCAATCGAATCGAGCGCCGTCGCCCAAGTGATGCGCTCGAACCGGCCCTCGCCTTTCGCGCCGACGCGGGCCAGCGGATGCAGCAGGCGCTCGGGGTGGTGCACCCGCTCGGCATAGCGCGCGACCTTGGCGCAGATGACGCCCGCCGTGTAGCTCTGCGCCTTGGCGCCGCTAACCCGCCCGATGCGGTTCCCGTCATGCACGGTCACCTCGAGCGAGCACCCGCTCGGGCAGTCGTGCGGGCAGGCTGAGATGCGGACGGCAGCGCGGGTGAGTTGCATCGGGGGTTCCGGCAATTGGGCAGCAAACCGTATCGCCAAATCGCTTGATCCGCCATCACCGAGCGATCAAAGGCGACTTGAGATTGCGCAAATCGGTCCCCGGGCCTACGAGTACGCTCAACGTCGGTCGCCATACGAGAGCATCGGAGTCCCGCTATGGACAAGAAGGTCATGTCACTCCTGAAGACCCAGTGCTTCATCGATGGCCAGTGGGTGGGTAAGCCGGAGATCCCGGTGACGAACCCAGCGACCGGCGACGAGATCGCCAAGGTTCCGCGGTTGGGCACGGCCGAGACCAAGCAGGCGATCGACGCGGCGGCGAAAGCCTTCGGGCCGTGGTCCAAGATGCTCGCCAAGGAGCGTAGCATCATCCTGCGCCGGTGGTTCGATCTGCAGATTGCTCATGCCGACGAGCTGGCGCTGCTGCTGACCTCTGAGCAGGGCAAGCCGCTGGCCGAGGCCAAGGGGGAGATCATCTACGGCGCCTCGTTTACCGAGTTCTACGCGGAGGAGGCCAAGCGCATCTACGGCGAGACGATCCCCCACTTCAAGCAGGGCAGCCGCATCATCGTCATCAAACAGCCGCTCGGTGTCATCGGCGCCATCACGCCGTGGAACTTCCCGCACGCCATGATCACGCGCAAGGTCTCGCCCGCGCTCGCCGCCGGCTGCACGGTCGTGTGCAAGCCCGCGACCGAGACGCCGCTCACCGCGCTGGCACTCGCCGAGCTGGCGCGCCAAGCCGGCATCCCGCCCGGCGTGTTCAACGTCATCACGGGGAAGTCGGCCGAGATCGGCCGGGAACTGACGACGAGCCCGAAGGTGCGCGGCATCACGTTCACCGGCAGCACGGAAGTCGGCAAGGTGCTGATGGCGCAGTCGGCCTCGACCATCAAGAAGGTGGAGCTGGAGCTTGGAGGCAATGCGCCGTTCCTGGTGTTCGACGACGCCGACATCGACAAGGCCATCGAGGGCGCCATGGCGTCGAAGTACCGCAACGCCGGACAGACGTGCGTGTGCGCCAACCGCATGCTGGTGCAGGAGGGCGTCTATGACGAGTTCGTCCAGAAGCTCGCCAAGGCGGCCTCGGCCATGAAGGTCGGCAACGGCGTCGAGGCCGGCGTCATGCAAGGCCCGCTGATCAACGCCGCCGCGATCGACAAGATCGAGGAGCACATCGCCGACGCCGTCAAGAAGGGCGCCCGGATCGTCACCGGCGGCAAGCGTCACAAGCTCGGCGGTACCTTCTTCGAGCCGACGGTGCTCAGCCACGTCACGCCCGACATGAAGTGCGCACGCGAAGAGACGTTCGGCCCCGTCGCCCCGGTGTTCAAATTCAAGACCGAAGCCGAGGGCATAGCGATGGCCAACGACACCGAGTTCGGCCTCGCCTGCTACTTCTACGCCCGCGACATCGGCCGCGTCTGGCGCGTCGCCGAGGCACTGGAGTACGGCATGGTCGGCATCAACGAGGGCATCATCTCGACCGAGGTGGCGCCCTTCGGCGGCGTCAAGGAGTCGGGCATCGGCCGCGAAGGCTCGGCCCACGGCATCGACGGCTTCGTCGAGCTCAAGTACATGCTGATGGGCGGGATTTGAGGTCTTAAGTTGGGGTCAGGCTCTCGGGTCTGACGCCGCCGCCAAGCCGACCTGGATGAGGAGCGCAATCGGATGAATGCGATCGTGAAATCATTGGTTGACGAAGCACGAAAGCTGACGCCGGACGAAAGGATCGAGCTCGTTGACGAGATCCTCGTCGGCCTCGAGGCGGATCCAACCATCGAGCGGCAATGGGTGGAGGAAGCGCAGCGGCGTTACTCCGCCTATCTGCGTGGAGAGCAGAAAGCGGTAGAACTCGAGGAAATCCTGGCCAAATACGGTCGGAAATGAAGGTCCGGTTCACTGACTCGGCCGGCGCAGACATCGACGAAGCGTGGAATTGGTACAGCACTCGTTCGGCGGAGGCGGCCAGCCGGCTCCTTGACGATGTGGTTGCCGCGCGCAACTTGATTGGAGAGTACCCGCGCGCCTGGAAGCACCTCGGCAACAACGTGAGACTGTGCCAACTCAAGCGCTTTCCCTATGGCATCGTCTATATTGTAGCACCAGACGAAATCATCGTCGTAGGGGTGGGCCATCTTCGCCGCGGACCCGCCTATTGGAATGCGCTCATGCGGAGACCACAAGCATGAACCCCGAAGACCTGAAACGCCGTGCTGCCGAGAAGGCGCTGGACCTGGTGGAGCCCGGCATGCGGCTCGGGCTCGGCACCGGCTCGACGGCAAAGCACTTTGTCGACCTTGTGGGCGCGCGCGTGAAGGCCGGCCTCGACGTCGTGTGCGTGCCGACGTCGGAGGCGACGCGCGCGCAGGCAGCCAACCTCGGCATCCGCCTCACCACGCTCGATGAGACGCCTGAGCTGGACATGACTGTCGACGGCGCCGACGAGCTCGACGCCGACCTGCGGCTGATCAAGGGCGGCGGCGGCGCGCTGCTGCGTGAGAAAATCGTGGCGGCCGCTTCCTCCCGCTTCGTGATCATCGCGGACGCAACGAAGCTCGTGAAAGTTCTCGGGCGCTTCCCGTTGCCCGTCGAGGTGGTGCCGTTCGGGCGGCAGGCGACCGTCAATCTCCTGAGCGAGCTTGCCGCCGAGACCGGCTGCGAGGGCGATGTGCGCCTGCGTCTCACAAAGGACGGCAAATCCTTCGTCACCGACAACGGCAACCTGATCTACGACTGCCATTTCGGCAGGATCGACGATCCCGAGATGCTCGACGAGGCGCTGAAGATGGTGCCGGGAATCGTCGAGAACGGCCTGTTCCTAGGGCTCGCCGACATCGCGTTCGTCGCCAGCGCGAGCGGCGTCAAGACGATCGAGTTCGCCGGGGATGGCGGCGACGAGTGAGAGGGCATACATGGAAACCAAGCTTGTCAAAGTCGTTGTCGCCGACCACATCGCCGTTGTCACGATGGATCATCCGCCGGTCAATGCGCAGAACGCCGAGTTCAACGTCGAGCTGGCCTGGGTGTTCGACAGCCTGTCAGACCGCCGCGACGTGCGCGTCGCTGTCTTGACGGGGGCCGGAAAAGTGTTCTCGGCAGGCGCCGATCTCAAGGCGCGGCCCGACCGGTCCAAGCCCGGCGAGCGCTGGCAGCACAATCGTCGGGCGCGGGAAAGTTATCATGCCATCCGCGAGTGTACGAAGCCGGTGATCGCCGCGATCAACGGTGCAGCCCTTGGTGCGGGCCTCGCGGTCGCGGCGTCGTGCGATATCCTCGTTGCGGCCGACGAGGCGAGCATGGGCCTGCCCGAGATCGACGTCGGTCTGCTCGGCGGCGGCAAGCACACGCAGCGGCTGTTTCCGCATTCCGTGCGCCGTCGCATGATGTTCACCGGCTACCGCGTACCGGGCCCGGAGCTGTATCGCCTCGGCATCGTCGAGGCGTGCGTGCCGCGCGCTGAGCTGATGGATCGGGCCATGTCTATCGCGCGCGAGATCGCGTCAAAGAGTCCGGCCGCGATCCGCCTCGCCAAGCGAACGCTCAACACCATCGAGGAGATGTCGCTGCGCGACGGCTACCGCTACGAGCAGAACATGACGACGGAGCTCGGCGACCATCCCGACTCCGTGGAGGCGCAAACCGCGTTTCGCGAGAAGCGCAAGGCCGACTACCGCGATGCGTGACTTGCTGCGATTGGCTTCGCCGCCGACAGTCTCGATCTGACGATAATCGATCACACGACAAGAGGATGAACACATGCCGACTTTCGATCCCGCAACCGCCGCCCGCCTGATCGCCGACGCGCAGAACGCCAAGTCCCTCTTGAATGACATCCCGGCGGCGAGCCGGCCGCAGACGCTCGACCAAGGCTACGACGTGCAGGATTGCATCGCTGCCGAGTGCGGCCGGAGCGGCGGCGTCAACGACAAGCTCGCGGGTTGGAAAATCGGCCTCGGCAGTGCCAACGCCATGAAGAGCGCCAATCTCACGCGGCCGGTGTTTGGACGCGTGTTCGCTGGCCGCCTGCACAAGGCCGGCGGCACCGTTGCGGTTCCGACCTTGCCCGTCGCCCTGATCGAGTTCGAGATCGCCTTCACGCTCGCCCGCGACGTGACGCCAGGCGAGCGGATCGCCAATCCGCTCGACGTGGTGGCCAAGGCCCAGATCGTGTCGGAGATCGTGTCGTCGCGCTTTACCGATCGCAAGTCCGTTGGTCTACCGAGCTTCGTCGCCGACAGCGTCGGTTTCCACGGCCTCGTCATTGGGCAGGACATCGACCCCAAGAGGATCCCGGCAATCGTGGCATCCCTCGTCGTTCATCAGGACGGCAAGGAAGTGTGCCGCACCGCAACCGGCGACGACGGTCTCGATCCCGCGACCATGCTGGGCTACCTGATCGAGCATGCCGGCAACCGCGGGCTGACCCTACGCAAGGGCGATGTCGTCACTACAGGATCGGTCTCAAGGCCGTTCGAGGCGACGAGCCCGGCGAGCTTCGTCGCGCGCGCCGATGGCGTCGAGATGGCCTACAGCATGCACCCGTGATCGCGGCGCCGAGCGTCTAGCTACAGCCAGCGGCGCACGGCGGCCGCCATCTCCTCGGGCGACAGCGTGTGATAGAAATAGCTGCGCGTGCGGCCTTCGGTGTCGATCACGTAGAAGTACGTCGAGTGATCGAGGCGCGGGCCGGTTTCCTTGGGATTATAGGTGTTGTGCTTGTACTCGCGCCGCACCTGGAACAGGCGGACGATCTCGAACCGCTCGGCGCGCGTGCCGGTCAGCCCGACGAGACTCGGGTGGAAATTCGACACCCATTGCGCGAGGCCCTTCAGGTCCTCCCGGCCCATCGAGACGTCGACGAACACCGGCTGCACTTTCGCCGCGTCGGCGCCGAGCAACTCCATCATCGGCGCGATCTTGTCGAGGCCCGTCGGGCAGGATTCACGGCAGCCGTGGAAGCCGAAGAACATCAGCGAGAGCTTGCCGCG
>JANOJW010000436.1:0-9187 GCA_031418955.1 Hyphomicrobiales bacterium
CGCTCAATTCTCGTCCATCTTCAGCGCTGCAATAAACGCTTCCTGCGGGATCTCGACCTGGCCGAATTCGCGCATTTTCTTTTTGCCCTTCTTCTGCTTGTCGAGGAGCTTGCGCTTGCGCGAGATGTCGCCGCCATAGCACTTGGCCAGCACGTCCTTGCGCAGCGCCCGGATGGTCTCGCGCGCGATCACCTTGGCGCCGATCGCCGCCTGGATCGGGATCTGGAACAGGTGCGGCGGGATCAGCTCCTTCAGCTTCTCGCACATGGCGCGGCCGCGCATCTCGGCGCGGTGGCGATGCACGATCATCGACAGCGCATCGACCGGATCACTGTTGACCAGTAGCGACAGCTTGACCAGGTCGCCCTCCTCGTAGCCTTTGATGTGATAGTCGAACGAAGCATAGCCGCGCGAGACGGATTTGAGGCGATCGTAGAAGTCGAACACCACCTCGTTGAGCGGCAACTCGTAGACGAGCATGGCGCGCGCGCCGACGTAGGTGAGGTTCTGCTGCCGCCCGCGCCGGTCCTGGCACAGCTTCAGCACGGCGCCCAGATAGTCGTCGGGCACCAGGATCGTCGCCTCGATCCACGGCTCCTCGATGTGCTTGATCTTGACCACCTCCGGCATGTCGGCTGGATTGTGCATATCGATCATCGTGCCGTCGTTCATGTGCAGCTTGTAGATCACCGACGGCGCCGTGGTGATGAGATCGAGGTTGAACTCGCGCTCGAGCCTTTCGGTGATGATCTCGAGATGCAGCAGCCCGAGGAAGCCGCAGCGGAAGCCGAAGCCGAGCGCCGCACTCGATTCCGTCTCGTAGGAGAAGCTCGCATCGTTGAGGCGCAAGCGGCCGACGGCCTCGCGCAGGTCCTCGAAGTCGGCGGCATCGACTGGAAACAGGCCGCAGAACACCACGGGCTGCGCCGGCTTGAAGCCGGGCAGCGCCACGGCCTTGTCGTTCTTCTCGTCGATGATGGTGTCGCCGACGCGGGTGTCGGCCACCTGCTTGATCGCGGCAGTGAAGAAGCCGACCTCGCCGGGCGTGAGTTCGTTGAGCATCTCCTGCTTGGGGCGGAAGATGCCGACGCGCTCGATCTGATAGACCGCGTCCGTGGACATCAGCTTGACCTTCTGCCCCTGCTTGAGAACGCCTTCCTTGATGCGCACCAGCACCACGACGCCGAGGTAGGTGTCATACCAGCTGTCGATCAGCATCGCCTTCAGGGGCGCGGCGCGATCGCCCTTCGGGGGCGGCAGCCGCTCGACGATCGCCTCGAGCACGGCTTCGACATTGAGCCCGGTCTTGGCCGAGACGCCGATGGCGCCCGAGGCATCGATGCCGATCACGTCCTCGATCTGCTGCTTGACCCGGTCCTCGTCGGCCGACGGCAGGTCGATCTTGTTCAGCACAGGCAGGATCTCGAGGTTGCCCTCGATCGCCTGATAGACGTTGGCGAGCGTCTGCGCCTCAACGCCCTGGGAGGCGTCGACGACCAGGATCGCGCCCTCGCAGGCGGCGAGCGAGCGGGACACCTCGTAGGCGAAGTCGACGTGGCCGGGCGTGTCCATCAGGTTGAGCTGATAGGTTTTTCCGTCCTTGGCCTTGTAGTCGAGGCGGACGGTCTGGGCCTTGATGGTGATGCCGCGTTCGCGCTCGATGTCCATGGAATCGAGGATCTGCTCCTTCATCTCCCGGTCGGTGACGTTACCGCACAGCTGGATCAGCCGGTCGGACAAGGTCGATTTGCCGTGGTCGATGTGGGCGATAATAGAAAAATTGCGGATGTGCTGGGTGTCGGTCATTGGCGGGGCATAGCACCGCCACGCGGCGGAATGAAGGGGTGCCGGGTCGATCGCGAGCGATCGTGGCCACAGTCCGTGGACGTCCGGGTAAAGGAAAAATTTATGTCTGATCGTTAGGATCTCGAACATACACCGTTCAGCGTATCGGGAAATCGACCCCATGCCCTTCGGCAAGCGTGGCCCAGGCCGCGGCGAGACACCCAAGGCGGCGACGTTCGCGCCGCCGGTGTTCAAGGACATCCGGGCAGCGGCAGCGTCGCCTGCTCAGTCAGCGCCCCAGGCCGACTTTGCAGCCGTTGCCGAGAACCTGCGCGCGGGCGGCACCATCTCGGTCGAACGGCCCGACGGACGTTCCCTGACCATCGAGGGTCTGCGCGCCGTGACGCTCGCGAAGCCCCAGGCGCAGCCCGGTTTCCGGCCGGACATCGATATGGCCACGATCATGAGTCTGGCGGCCGACCTGTTCCTGCGGCTCGCCGGGGCCTATACCGACCCGCGCGGCGTCCACCTCGAGACGCTGATGGGCGCCATGGCGGCGCTGACCGGCGAGTTCGCCCTGCGCGCTGGCGTCGAGGCCAGCGGCCATGTGCTGCCCAAGGACGCAAAGTATGTGATCGGCGGCATCGCCGACCCCTATCTCCACGAGGGGGACGCCGACGGCAGCGGTCTCGATATCTTCAAGTTGATCACGCACCACGCCATCGACGTCGGTGCGGATGGCCGCAACCTGCCCGTGCCTCTCGATATCGTCGCCCGGGCTACCATCGCCATCGGTGGCGGCTTGCCCTATCCGCCCAAGCCGTCGGTGCCCGAGGCGAATATGCCGCAAGAATGGTCGCCGAACGCCTGTGTCCGCCACCGTCAGATGGTGCTGCAGCTTGCGGCGAACCACGGCGTGTTCGACGCGGACGAAATCGCGCTGGCGCTCGGTTACGCCATGGCCAATCTGTTCGACCGCGGCAAGGAGGCGTTCGGCGAAGGCCGCGTCGGCGTCACCCCGAACGACCTGCTGACGCTCGCCACCGAGATCATGATCTACACGGCGCGGATGGCGCCGCTCGACGCCGAGATCCATTGAGCGGTACCCGTGCCTGCCGGGAACTGCTCACGCCCTATGCGCTCACCGCGATGCCGTGCTTCTTGCCCATCTCGGTGAACGTAGCCCAGGTCTTATCATCGACCTCGATGCCGTTCTTGCTGCGGTCCTGCTCGCGGACCCACTCGATCTCGCCAGGATAGAGCACCTCTTTGACGCCTTTCTGGGGCTTGGTCGCCTTCAGGTACTGGGCGAACTCGGTGACCTCTTTCTTGAACGTATCGAGGGGCCGGAACGCCGCCACATTGAACACGGCGATGAAACAGCCGTCGTTGTGCCGGCCCGTAGGATCGACGCCGAAGCCCAGGCCTGGCAGCAGCGCGGAGAGCACCTCGACCATCGCCGCGAGACCGTAGCCCTTGTGGCCTTCCTCGCCGCCGAGCGGCAGCAACACGCCTCCGTCCTTGAAATCATTGGGGTTGGTGGTCGGCGCACCGTGCTTGTCGACGATCCACCCGGTCGGGATCGAAGTACCCTTGGAGATGGCGAGATTGATCTTGCCAGCCGCCACCGACGAGGTCGCCATATCGAGGCAGAAAGCGCCGGCCAAGTTCGACGGGATCGCGATCGAAATCGGGTTGGTGCCGACGCGGGCCTCAGCGCCGCCGAACGGGGCGACAGCCTTCGGCGAGCGGCCGGAGTCGGCGGTCATGAGGGCGATCATGCCTGCGTTCGCCGCCATGATCGGGTAGGCGCCGACGCGGCCGACGTGGCTCTGGCGCAGGATGGTGCAGGCGGCGACGTTGGATGTCTTGGCCTTCTCGATGGTGAGTTTCATCGCCCGGTCGGCGACCGCAAAGCCGAAGCCCCAGTTGCCGTCGACGACGGTCGTGGTCGGGCTTTCCTGCACGATCTTGAACGGCGCGCCCGGCACGATGTGGCCCTTGTGCACGCGGTCGATGTAGGTCGGGATGGCGATGACGCCGTGGCTGTCGTGGCCGGTGAGGTTGGCGAGCACGCAGCCCTCGGCGACGAGGCGTGCCTCCTCGGGCGAGGCGCCGTTGGCCTTCAAGAGCTCGGTGGCGATTTTGGTGAGCTTGTCGGCTTTGACGATGACGGCCATGGCGGTGTCCTTACATGCATTGCTTGACGACGTCGAAGAGTGCGCCCAACATTCGGCCAACATGCAAAGGTCCAGCAAGCGGATTCTGCTTTGACGCCTCCCTCGCCGCACTCCCACCGTCATGCCCGCGAAGGCGGGCACCCACGTGGGGTGCGGCAAATCTCCGATGCGTGTCGTGGGTGCCCGCCTTCGCGGGCATGACGGCGCGGGGGAGCGTGAGGCGTCAGATCGAAGTTGCGAGCTGTTGCACCACGAGAGGAAACCACGTCATGCAGCAGCTCGTCCGCAATACCCAGGAGATCGCCCTCGTCGAGGCGGCCAAGCGCGTGCTGCCCGCCGGCAACTTCGGCAACACCGCGCTCGACATCGTGATTGCGCGGGGCAAGGCTGCGCGCGTGTGGGATGCCTCGGGCAACGAGTTCGTCGACTATCTGCTGGGATCAGGTCCGATGCTGGTCGGCCACGCGCACCCCGAGGTGACGGCGGCGACCGTGGAGCAGGTGGTACAAGGCACCACGTTCTTCGTCAACAATCCGCCGGGCATCCGGCTCGCCGAGGAGATCGTCGATGCGATCCCGTGTGCCGAGCAGGTGCGGTTCGTGTCGACCGGTACCGAGGCCGATCTCTACGCCATGCGGGTCGCGCGCGCCTTCCGCGGCCGCGACAAGATCCTGAAGTTCGAGGGCGGCTATCACGGCATGAGCGACTATGGCCTGATGAGCCTGGCGCCCAAGCGGCTCGCCAATTTCCCGACGCCGGTGCCTGACTCCGCCGGCATCCCCAAGAGCGTGCAAGACGAGGTGCTCGTCGCGCCGTTCAATGATCTCGACGCCGTGCGCAGCCTCGTCGCCCAGCACAAGGACGAGCTCGCGGCGATCATCGTCGAGCCGTTCCAGCGCCTGATCGGACCCAAGCCCGGCTTCCTCGAGGGGCTGCGGCAGATCACTCGTGAGACCGGCATCGTGCTGATCTTCGACGAGGTGGTGACGGGCTTCCGCTGGGCCTACAACGGGGCGCAATCGTTCTACGGCGTGACGCCCGACATCGCGACGTTCGGCAAGGTGATCGGCGGCGGGTTTCCACTCGCCGCGATCGCGGGGCGCGCCGATATCATGAAGCACTTCGACAAGGCGGCGGTCCCTGAGGACCGGGCGCTCGTCCAGATCGGTACGCTGTCGGGCAATCCGGTGGCGGCAGCGGCAGGCCTCGCCACGATGGCGATCCTGAAGCGGCCCGGCGCCTACGAGAAGCTTTGGGGCACGGGCCGCACGCTGATGGACGCGCTCGGCGGGCTCCTCAAGGACGCGAGAATTCCGCATCGCATCGTCGGCGAGCCGCCGATGTTCGACGTGGTGTTCACCGACAGCGACGTCACCGACTACCGCAGTTACTTCAAGGGCGATCAGGCGAAGTCGAAGGTGTTCAACGCGGCGCTGCTGGCGAAAGGCGTGCTGAAGAGCGACTCGAAGTATTACATCTCGATCGCCCACGACGACCGCGACGTCGCGCAGACAGTCAAGGCGTTCGAGGCCGGCGTGAAGGCGCTGCGCGACGCCAAGGCGTAAGTTTCAGCGCTTGGGGCCGGTCGGCACCTTGTTGAACGGCACGTCCTTGTCGAGGCGCACGTCGCCGGGAAGGCCCAGCACGCGCTCGGCGATGATGTTGCGCAGCACTTCGTCGGTGCCGCCCGCGATGCGCAGACCGGGCGACCACATGAGCGCCTCCTCGAAGGCGCCGGCCATCGGCACATCGGCGCCGGTGAGGCTGCCGGCAGCCCCCATCAGGTCCATGGCGTAAGCTGCAACGTCCTGCTGCTTGGACGCCGAAACGAGCTTGCCGATCGAGGACTCAGGGCCAGGCGTGCCGCCGCGTGACAGCCGCGTCATGGTGCGGAACTTGGTGAAGCGCAGGCCCTGGCTGCGGACGTAGAACTCCGCGATTTTCTCCTGCACGGCGGTGTCGTCGATCAGCGGCCCGTTCTCGTTGTGGAGGATGCGGGCGAGCTCGATCAGCTCGTTGGCGTCGGGGCCCGGCGTCTCGCCCGCCGCATAGCGCTCGTTCATGAGGGTGGTGATCGACACCTTCCAGCCGTCGCCGACGCCGCCCAGCCGCTGGCTGTCGTGCACGCGCACGTTGGTGAAGAACACCTCGTTGAAATGCTTGGCGCCCGAGGCCTGCTTGATGGGTCGCACCTCGACGCCGGGCGCCTTCATGTCGAGCCAGAAATACGTGAGCCCGGCGTGCTTCAGCGCGGTCGGGTCGGTGCGCGTGACAATGCAGCCGTAGCTCGAGTAGTGCGCGCCCGAGGTCCAGATCTTCTGGCCGTTGATGACCCAGTGGTCGCCGTCGCGCTCGGCACGCGTGCGCAGGGCGGCCAGATCCGATCCGCCGGCGGGCTCCGAGAACAGCTGGCACCAGATCACGTCGCCGCGCAGCGCCTGCGGTACGAACTGCTCGCGCTGCGCCTGGGTGCCCCACGTGCAGATCGTCGGCATCAGCATGCCGAGGCCGATGGTGAACATGTTGGAGTGCGTTTTGTAGTTCGCCTCCTCCTGATTGTAGATCACCTGTTGGATCGGCGTGCCGCCCTGCCCGCCCCAGTCCTTGGGCCACGGAATGCCGGCAAAGCCCGCCTCGTACTTCTTGCGCTGGAACGCTTTCGCGGCGTCCACGGCACCGGGTGCGTCCTGGCCGCGGCGATAGCCGGCAACCTCGCCGGGCTTGCGCTTCTCGGCGTTGGCGTCGAGGAATGCGCGCACTTTCGCGCGGTAGGCGGCTTCGTCGGGGCTGTCGGAAAAGTCCATCTTTATCTCCGTTTTCCCGGACGGATCGCGCCGTCAGCGCGATCCGTATCCGGGATCTTTCCGGGTGGCGGTGTGCTCAGACGAGGCGTGTAAAGATCCTTGCTCGAGAAGCGCGCCGTGAGCGCGCTTCGACCGGGGAACCGAGGAGTGAAATCGTTGCTGATGCTGAAATCGGCATCGTCAATCCGCCATCGCCGACGTATTCCGCGACTTGAGCTCGCCCATCAGGCGGCGCTTCCATTCGCTCGAGCCGCCGAGTGCGAGGCCAAGGTGCTTGGCGCGGCGGTAGTAGAGGTGCGCGTCGCCCTCCCAGGTGAAGCCCATGCCGCCGTGCGTCTGGATGTTCTCCTTGGTGGCGAGCCACCCCGCATCGCTCGCCGAGACGCGTGCGCAAGCCGCCGCAACCGGCAGCTCGGCAGCGCTCGAGTTCAACGCCCACGCGCCGTAGTAGGCGTTCGACCGCGCCAGCTCCACGGCGACGTAGACGTCGGCGAGCTTGTGCTTGATCGCCTGGAACGAGCCGATCGGACGGCCGAACGCATAGCGCTCCTTGGCGTAGGCCACGGCGCGATCGAGCGCTGCCTGCGCGCCGCCGACCTGCTCGAACGCCATCATGACCGCGCCCCGGTCGATCAGGCGGCGCACGTCGGCGGGCCCCCGCGCACCGTCGAGCAACTCGGCCTTGGCGTTCTCGAAGCTGATGTTGGCATGCGAGCGCGTCGGGTCGACCGTCTGCACGGTCTCGCGCTTGACACCGGCAGCCTTGAGATCCACGACGCACAACGAAGCCCCGCGCCGGGCATCCAGAGCCACCACGATGGCGATATCGGCACTATCGCCGTCGACGACGCCGAGCTTGGCGCCAGTGAGGCGGCCGTCGGCAAACCGCGCCTTCAGGCGGTCGAGCACGACGGGTCCGGGCTGCTCGGCCAGCGCCAGCGTCGCGATCGTCGCGCCCGATGCGATCTTCGGCAGGTATGCCGCCTTGTGCGCCTCCGAGCCGTAGAGCATCAGGGCTTCCGCGCCCAGATACACCGTCGAGGCGTAGGGCACCGGCGCGATGGCGTAGCCGATCTCCTCGGCGAGCGCACACACCGCGAGATGGCCGAGCCCCGCGCCGCCATGCGCCTCCGGGATCGATGCGCCGAGCCAGCCCATCGCGGCCATCTCTTTCCACAGTGCCCGATCGAACGAGCCGCCGTGATCGAGGATTTTTCGCGCGACCACCGGCTGGCACTTGGCGGTGAGGAAGCGCTTCGCCTCCGCGCGCAGCTCCTTCAACTCGTCGGGAAAATCGAAATTCATGGGGCCTCTCCCAGGTGTCCGGTGTCAGCCTGACACTGTTTACTCGGTGCGTGCAACCGGGCCGCTAGAACAACGGCCGTCCGGGAATGCGCGTGCGGATGCGGTAGAGCGACGTCGAGGCGGTGATGTAGAGCGAGCGATAGTCCGCGTCGCCCCAGCAGAAGTTCGCCACGTACTCCGGCACCCGGATTACCCCGAGGCATACCGCATCCGGGTCGAAGACATGAATGCCGCCTGGCCCGCAGCAATAGACATTGCCGACGGCGTCGATCTTCATGCCATCCGGCGCGCCTGGCTTGTCACCCCTCGTCTCAGCCCACATGCGTCCGTTGGCGAGCGAGCCGTCAGCCGCGATATCGAACAGGCGGATGTGCTGGCGATCGGTATCGTTGACGTAGAGGCGGCGCTCGTCGAGTGAGAAGCACAGCCCGTTGGGCTGTCCGAAATCGTCGGCCAGACAGGTCAGCGCGCCGCTGCCCGGATCGATGCGGTAGACGCCCTGGTAGTCGAGCTCCTGCTCGCGCGGCACGCCATAGACATCCATGCGGCCATAGGTCGGGTCGGTGAAGTAGATCGCCCCGTCCTGGCGCACCACGATGTCATTGGGGCTGTTCAACTGCTTCACCCCGACGTGGGCCGCGAGCGTCGTCTGCCGGTTGTCGGCCTCGATGCGCGTCACCCGACTTGTCGCGTGCTCGCAGATCAGCAGACGCCCGTCCCTGTCGTAGGCGAGCCCATTCGACTTGGCGCAGGGCTTTCGCACCGTCTCGACGCCACGCACCGCACTCCAGCGCCGCATGATGTCGCCTGGCATGTCCGAGAACGTCAGATGCTGGGCGACCGGGTGCCAGAGCGGCCCCTCGGTGAACAGGAAGCCGGTGCCGAGCGTTTCGAAGGTCACGTCCGCGCCGACCACGGACAACAGGCGAGGATCGCGCACCTCGAGCGCGCCGGACGGCGAAATCGCGCTCATGATCTCAGCTCCCGCCTTTGAGCTTGTGCACACTCTTGTCGCCGACGTACCAGTCGGTCGCCTTGACGTCCTCGAACACCACCCAGACCGCCTCTTTCGGCAGCTTGGTGAGATCCGTGATCGCCTCCGTGATGCGGCGC